>DAIPHN010000007.1:0-33613 GCA_036771335.1 Burkholderiales bacterium | reverse complement strand
ACGGCAATGACGGCTGGATGCGCGAGCGGGTGTGCAAGTACATGTGACACTACGCCCGCTTCCAGGGTGTGATGTTCGATCCCGACACGCTGGTGATCACCTATGACCGCGAGCGCGGCGAGCCGCGCGGGGCGCGGGCGCGGGCGGTGGATCCGAAGTCGAAGGGGCTGGGAGCGTGCGTGGATTGCGGCATCTGCGTGCAGGTCTGCCCCACCGGCATCGATATCCGCAACGGCTTGCAGTACGAATGCATCGGCTGCGCGGCGTGCATCGACGGCTGCAATCAGGTGATGGACAAGATGGGCTACGCGCGCGGACTGATCCGCTATTCCAGCGAAAACGCCATGAAGGCCCGCCTGAACAAGGGCGGGATCGTGAAGCGCGTGGCAAGGCCGCGCATCCTGATCTACTCCGGTATCCTGCTCGTGGTCCTGTCGGCGGGCGTGCTTACCCTGCTGAACCGCGGCCCGGTCAAGGTGGATGTGATGCGCGACCGCACGCCCATGATGGCCGCCAGCGGCGAGGGCAGGGTGGAGAACGTCTATCGGCTCCAGATCATGAACACTGACGAGACGCCGCGCAGCTTCCTGATCAGCGTCTCCGGACTGCCGGAGATGACGCTGGACATGCGCGACAACCCGGTGGAACTGCCCGGGGCCACCCAGCGCATGGTGCCTCTGCGCGTGTCGGCGGTGCCCGGCGCTGTCCAGCACGGCAGCCAGGACATCCTGTTCCACATCGAGGCGCGGCCCGTGGGCGCGGCGGGCGGTTCGCCCGTCACGCTTGAAGAGCGGGCGCGGTTCGTAGTGCCGTGACCGAGCCGCGATCCGAACGAGGAGAAGAGCACATGCACGGCACCATCCTGGACTCCGCTCCGCGCAGCCCCTGGTATCGCGAGCCCTGGCCGTGGATCCTCATGGCCGGGCCGATGGCCGCCGTGGTGGGTGGCATCATCACCGCGTGGCTGGCGGTCAGCCACCAGGACGGCCTGGTGGCCGACGATTACTACAAGCGTGGCCTGGCCATCAACCGCACCCTGGAGCGGGAGCGAGCAGCCCTGGCGCTGGGCGTGAAGGCTTCGGCGGTGTTCTCGCCCGCGGGCGATACCGTGCGGGTGTACGTGGACGGTCTGCCGCCCGCGGCGGGCCTGAGCCTGAAGCTCGCCCATGCCACGGTGGCGGGCCGGGACCGCACGGTACTGCTTGAGCGCAGTCCGGGCGGCTGGTTCGAGGGACGTTTCCCGGCCGTGGGGCCGGGCAAGTGGAAGGTGCTGCTGGAGGATCCCGAGGGCCGCTGGCGGGTCACCGGCCTGTGGCTTCCCGCCGCCGAGGGTGCGGTAGAACTGGGTGCCGAGTAGGCCTGGAGCGCCCGTATGAGCGACCCCCGGCGCTTCATCCATATCCTGTGGCCCTCGTTCCTCGTGGCCATTGCGGCCGAGGGTTTGTTCTTCGCGCTGGTGGATCCGGCTGAACTGAGCGTCTTCGGCGAGCCGCCGGCCATCGGCCGGATGGGCGTCTACACGGTGGGCTTCTTTGGTTTCTGGCTGCTCGCCGCCGCATCGAGCGCACTCACCTGCTTCTTCCAGCGCTCGGCCGCGGACGTGAACCAGCACTACAGCGAATCCTCGGGCCCCGGATAGGGGTCTGTCTCCCGCTGGGCCCTCCTTGCGCCGCCTCACCTGGGCTGCATCCCCCGCGAGCGCATTACCGCCATGCGGGCTGTTTCGTTCATTCCGATTCAAGGGGCGATGCACTGGCGCCGGGTACGGCAGTGCGACTCACGACACTGCTCCGGCAGCCTCGCTGCGCCAGCATTCATCTCGTTGATGGTTGCCTGGCTGTCATGGCGGTGATGGCGCGGTGATAGCTTCGAAGGCCTGATGAAGACAGCGGAGGAGCGATTCATGGGGGCAGTAATCGTGGCGGCGGACGATTCGGTGGACGCGGCGGCGCCCAAGCTCGTGGTGCGGGTGTTGCGGAACAAGGCGGCGCTGGCCGGGTTTGCGGCGCGGGACCTCGTGGAGACCATACGCATGGGGCTGGAGGGCGAGAACGTCACACCCATCCACAGCGGGTTGGCGAGGCACGAACTGCCGGTGCGGGTGAGTGTGTCGCCAGAGCATCAGGACTCGCTGGACAAGCTGCTCAAGCTGTCGGTGCGCAGCGCCGGGGGCGCGCTGGTGCCGCTGTCGGACCTGGTACAGGTGGTTCGCACCGAGCGCAACCGAGTGATCCATCACAAGGACCTGCTGCCGGTGGCCTGCGTGGTGGGCGACATGACGGGCGCCCTGGACAGCCCGCAGCATGCGGCGTTCCAAATCCGTTCAGGCCTCGCCGGGATCGAGGCGCCGGGCGGGCGGGGCAAGCCCCCGGTTCCTGGAGACCTGCATGGCCATCGACCGCGGCGCGTGCGCATTGTCGCCGGCCGCTTCGTGCTGTTGTCACCTGCCCTGGGGCTGGAGGCCAGCCCCCTCTACGCGAGCAGCTGCTGACTGTGATTCACCGCCTTCGTTTGGGCGAACCGCCTGCAGATCGGATACACGCGCTTCTGTATTCCGGAATTGATCCTCGAGCGCATCGAGGTGCCGCGCGCGGAAGTCCGCGGTAACCCGCCCCGCCGCCCAACTTTTCGCTGTGCCGCGAAACAGCCGGAAGGAAGAGACCATGGGCTTGTTCCGCGATATTCAGCAGGGCCGCTGGCCCATGAGCGCACGCAGCCTGGGAATGTCGATGATGCGCACGTGCTTCTGCTGCACGCTGATCATGCCTTCGTCCTGAAACCGCGAGAACACCCGGCTCACGGTCTCCAGCTTGAGTCCGAGATAGCTGCCGATTTCCTCTCGGGTCATGCGAAGGTAGAACTCGGAGGATGAATAGCCGCGCGCCATGAAGCGCTGGGACAGATTCACCAGAAAGGCGGCCAGCCGTTCTTCAGCACGCATGCTGCCGAGCAACATCATCACGCCGTGATCGCGCACGATCTCGCGGCTCATGACTTTGTGGAAGTGATGCTGCAGGTTGTGCATTTCCCGCGACAGCTCTTCCAGGCGGCCGAAGGGAATCACGCAGACCTCGCTATCCTCCAGGGCAACCGCGTCAGATGTGGGCTTCTCGGACCCGATTCCATCCATGCCAAGCAGCTCGCCACCCATGTAGAAGCCTGTCACCTGGTCTCGGCCGTCCTCAAGCAGGACCGTGGTCTTGAAAAAGCCCGCGCGCACCGCGTAGAGCGCGTCGAAGCGCTCGCCGGCTCGATAGATGCTGGTGCCCTTCTTGATGGACTTGCGCAAATAAATAAGGCTATCCATACGGTCCAGCTCTTCGCCGGACAGTCCCACAGGCAGGCAGAGCTCACGCAGCCCGCAGGAAGAGCAGGCGGTACGCAAACGATCCAGGTTGAGCGGTTGGGCCGCGCGTGCCGCAGATGGGGAGGCCATGCGCTCGACTCGCCTATTTATGGACAATTGCCAGAGGCTAACCGCGCCCTTTGATCCACGTCAACCATGCGGGCACCGCGCCAATTATGCTTCGTTGTCAGGGTTGAGATGGATTGTCGGCATAGAAAATCGAGTGGAGGGCCATGAACGTCTCGATCAATTCCATGCTGGGACACCGATCCCCCGACCGGTTGACAATCACCTCACACGACGCGGTTGTCGTCCCGCTTTGTTCATGATATCCCAAAGCCAGATCGTCCTTGATCCGGACCTGCTGCGCCGTTACGACGGAAGCGGGCCTCGATATACGTCCTATCCCACGGCCGACCGCTTCGTGGAGGCTTTCGACGAGGGTGCCTATCGCAGCTGGCTGGGCAGGCGGGGCATCGGAGGCATGGCGCGCGCATTGTCGCTCTACATCCATGTCCCCTTTTGCGCAAACATCTGTTTCTACTGCGGCTGCAACAAGATCATCACGCGCGACCACGGTCGCTCCGCCAAGTACCTGCGCCATCTGGCGCGCGAAGCTGCGCTGGTGGACGAGGTGCTTGGTGGCGACCGGCGCCTGTCGCAACTGCACCTGGGCGGGGGCACGCCCACCTTCCTGTCCCCGGACGAGTTGCAGCAGCTCATGACCATGGTGCGCAGCCATTTCCGCCTCGACGCGGAGGGTGAGTACTCCATCGAGATCGATCCGCGCAGCGCCGCGCCCGGGACCGTCACGCTGCTGCGGGAACTTGGCTTCAACCGCATGAGCCTGGGTGTGCAGGACTTCGACTCGGATGTGCAGAAGGCGGTCAACCGCATCCAGAGCGAGGACATGACTCGGGCGGCCATGGAAGAAGGCCGTGCAGCGGGATTCCGCTCCATCAACCTGGATCTGATCTACGGCCTCCCGCGGCAGAACGTGATCGCGTTCAATCGCACGCTGCAAAAGGTGGTGGCGCTTGGACCGGATCGCATCGCCCTTTACAGCTACGCCCACCTGCCGCACGTCTTCAAGCCGCAGCGGCGCATCCGCGACGAGGAGCTGCCTGCGCCCGAGACCAGGCTGCACATGCTGTCGCTGGCGATCCGGCGTTTCGAGGAGGCCGGCTACGTCTATATCGGCATGGACCACTTCGCCCGTCCCGGCGACGAGCTTGCCGTGGCCCAGCGCCAGGGCCGCTTGCACCGCAACTTTCAGGGCTACTCGACCCATGCCGACTGCGACCTGGTGTCGCTGGGCATCACCGCCATCGGCTCTCTGGGAGCCTGCTATGTGCAGAACGTACGCAACCTGGACGACTACTACGACCTTCTCGACCAGGGACGCCTGCCGGTCCTGCGCGGCCTGGAACTCACCGCCGAGGACGTCCTGCGCCGCTCGCTGATCCAGTCGCTCATGTGCCACGGCGCGGTGTGCATCGAGTCGCTGGAGCTCGCGCACCTGATCGATTTTTGGCGGCACTTTTCCGAGGAAATTGACGATCTGCGGCCCATGATTCGCGACGGGCTCGTGGAGCTGGACCAGGACTGGCTCACAGTGACCGCGCGCGGCCGGCTGCTCATCCGTTCGGTGGCGATGGTATTCGACCAGTACTTGCGCACCCGCCAGCGCACCGCTGGCTACTCCAGGGTCATCTAGTTGGCGCTGATTGCCACCCTGTCGGCGGGTGCCTTTGCGGTGGGACTCCTCGGGGGGGGGCACTGCCTGGGCATGTGCGGCGGCATTGTCGCGTCGCTGGGTTCCAGTAGTGGGTTACATCCGGCCTGGGCAATCCGCCTCGCGTATAACGCCGGACGCGTGGGCAGCTATGCCCTTGCCGGAGCGCTGGTCGGCGGACTGGGGGGCGCGGGGTTGCTGCTGGGCAATCTGCTGCCGGTTCAGATCGCCTTCTATGTTCTGGCCAACCTGTTGCTGGTTGGTCTTGGTCTTTACCTGGCCGGGTGGACGGGGCTTATTGCCCGGATCGAGGGACCAGGCAGGCGCCTCTGGGCGCGCCTGCAGCCGCTTGCCGCGCGGCTGGTACCGGCCCGCAGTCCCGGCCAGGGCCTTGCCCTGGGCGCCCTGTGGGGCTGGATTCCTTGCGGACTGGTCTACAGCATTCTGGGCACGGCGCTGCTCACGGGCTCCGCGGCCGGGGGCGCGATGGTGATGCTGGCCTTCGGCGCTGGCACCTTGCCGAACCTGCTGGCTGCGGGCTGGGTGCTGGGCAGGGGCCGCGGCGGGGCGCGCAAGGCCTGGCTGCGGTTGACCGCCGGTGGCTTGGTGGCGGGCTTTGGTCTGCTGGGTTTGGCCCGGGCGGCTTCGCTAGGCGATGCCCTGCGCAACGGCCTGGCGTGCCTGTCCTGAGCCTGCTGCTCTTGAGGCGCGGCACGCAACCGGCTTATCATCCGGGGTTATCCCGGAAAACCAAGGCTCGGCGGTCGGGTCTGTTTGGGCAGACTGCCTGAGGCGTGCCGGTTGGCGCAGAAAGCGCCTGACAGGTATCCGCGCTCGCCCGGTCCGTCGCCGACGGCAGGTTCTGGTCTCCGGGAAATTCGCACACCCGCCGGTCAGCTGAGGTGTCCCGCGAGCCGCGCAGGCGTGTGTCTCACACACGCCGCCGGACGCTGGGGCCAGGGCGGGTGGAGGTCAAACCTTTGCTTCAGGAGTCCGTTTTCATGTCCATCACCATGCGGCAGATGCTGGAGGCCGGCGTTCACTTTGGCCACCAGACCCGTTACTGGAACCCGCGCATGGCCCCGTATATTTTCGGCCATCGCAACAAGATTCACATCATCAACCTCGAGAAGACGCTGGCGCTGTATCTCGATGCCATGAAGTACGTGCGCCAGCTTGCCTCGAACAAGGGCACCGTGCTGTTCGTCGGCACCAAGCGGCAGGCGCGGGAAATCGTCCGGGAGGAGGCTGTCCGGGCCGGTTGTCCCTTCGTGGATCATCGCTGGCTGGGCGGCATGCTCACCAACTTCAAGACCGTCAAGGGCTCCATCAAGCGCTTGCGGGAAATGGAAGCCATGGTGGCGGACAGTTCGGTAGATAAGATGCCCAAGAAGGAGGCTTTGCTGTTCCAGCGCGAACTTGCCTCCCTCGACCGAAGCCTTGGCGGCATCAAGGACATGAACGGGCTTCCCGACGCTATTTTCGTCATTGATGTGGGATACCACAAGATTGCCATCACCGAGGCGGCCAAGCTGGGCATCCCAGTGGTGGGGGTGGTGGACACCAACCACACTACTGAGGGAATCGCCTATGTGATCCCGGGCAACGACGACTCCAGCCGTGCCATCCGTTTGTATTCGCGCGGCGCAGCCGACGCGGTGCTCGAGGGGCGCAGCCAGATCGTCCGCGAGATCGTCACCGACGAGTTCGTCGAGGTGGAAACCACCGAGGAACAGGCGGCGCAATAGCGAGCCTCCGGGCGGTCCATGCCGGTCCCGATGCCCCCAGTGGCGTGGACCTGAACGAGCAACTCTACGGGAGTGAACATGGCGGAAATCACCGCTTCCATGGTGAAAGACCTGCGCGAGAAGACCGACGCGCCGATGATGGAGTGCAAGAAGGCCCTCACAGAGGCCAGTGGCGACATGACAAAGGCGGAGGAAATCCTACGCGTCAAGCTGGGCAACAAGGCTGCCAAGGCGTCTTCACGTTTGGCTGCCGAGGGTGTGGTGGCCACGTGGGTGTCGGGCGACGGTAAGCTTGCCAGCATCGTCGAGGTCAACTGCGAAACCGATTTCGTGGCCAAGAACCCCGAATTCCTGGCCATGGCTGCCGCTGCGGCTGAGCTGGTGGCTTCCCGAAACCCGGCCGATGTTGCCGCGCTTTCTGGTCTTGAAACAGGCGGGCGCAGCCTCGAAGCAGTGCGCGCCGAGCTGGTCGGGCGCATCGGAGAGAACATGACGTTCCGACGCTTTGCCCGTGTGCAGGCCCAGGGGCGAGTCGCCCAGTATGTGCACGGCGGCGCTCGCATCGGTGTTCTCGTCGACCTGGTGGGCGGCGACGAAGCCCTGGGCAAAGACCTCGCCATGCACGTGGCCGCATCCCGCGAGCTGGTGGCCCTCACGCGGGACCAGGTACCCGAGGAACTGATTCGCAAGGAGCGCGACATCGCCGCGGCCAAGGCAGCGGAGTCGGGCAAGCCCGCCGACATCGCGCACAAGATGGTGGAGGGCGCAGTGCAGAAATTCCTCAAGGAAGTCTCCCTTCTCAGCCAGCCCTTCGTGAAGGACGACAAGTTCACGGTGGAGCAGCTGCTCAAGGCCCGAGGCGCGTCGGTGCCGTCTTTCGTGCGGTACGTAGTGGGTGAGGGCATCGAGAAGAAGAGCGCCGACTTTGCTGCCGAGGTTGCCGCTGCCGCGGCGGGCGTCCGCTGAAAGCGGGCAGAGCGCCATGCCCAAACCCGCCTTCGGCAGGATCCTGCTCAAGCTGTCCGGCGAAGCCCTCATGGGCGAGGACAGCTACGGCATCAACCGTGCGGTGATCGACCGCATCTGCGGCGAGATTGCCGAAGTGGTGCGGCTGGGTGTGGAAGTGGGCGTGGTGATCGGCGGCGGCAACATCTTCCGGGGGGTCGCGCCGGGCGCCGCCGGCATGGACCGCGCCACAGCCGACTACATGGGCATGCTGGCCACGGTGATGAACGCCCTGGCCCTGCAGGACGCCATGCGCCGCGCCGGGTTACAGGGGCGGGTGCAGTCGGCGCTCAACATCGAGCAGGTGGCTGAGCCCTACATCCGGGGCAAGGCGATCCGCTATCTGGAAGAGGGTAAGGTGGTGATCTTCGCCGCTGGTACCGGTAATCCGTTCTTCACTACCGACACCGCGGCAGCACTGCGCGGCATGGAGATGAACGTGGATGTGGTGCTCAAGGCCACGAAGGTGGACGGGGTGTACACCGCCGACCCGAAGACCAGCCCGGAGGCCATGCGCTACCAGGCGCTGAGCTTTGACGAGGCCATCGTGAAGAACCTCAAGGTCATGGACGCCACGGCGCTCACGCTTTGCCGCGACCAGAAGCTGCCGCTTTGCGTCTTCAGCATTTTCAAGGCAGGCGCCTTGCGCCGCGTGGTGATGGGCGAGGACGAAGGCACTCGGGTGTACGTCTGAATCCATCGTACTGGTTAAGGGAGGCCAAGGCATGAGCATCGCTGACGTGAAGAAATCGGTAGAGCAGAAGATGCACAGGTCTATCGAGACGCTCAAGAACGATCTCGGCAAGGTGAGGACCGGGCGTGCGCACACCGGTCTGCTCGACCACGTCAAGGTGGACTACTACGGCAATCCCACTCCCATCAACCAGGTGGCCAACGTGACGCTCATAGACGCGCGCACCATCGGCGTTCAGCCCTGGGAAAAGAAGCTGATCCCCGCAGTGGAGAAGGCCATTCGTGATTCCGATCTCGGCCTCAATCCTGCTACTGTGGGCGAACTGGTGCGGGTCCCCATGCCGGCGCTCACCGAGGAGCGCCGCCGTGATCTGACTAAGGTCGTGAGGTCCGAGGCCGAGGCGGCGCGAGTGGCGATCCGCAACGTTCGCCGCGAAGGCAATGAGCAGCTCAAGAAGCTGCTCAAGGACAAGGCGGTTTCCGAGGACGAGGAGCGGCGCGCCCAGGATGAGGTGCAGAAACTCACCGACCGCTTCATCGCCGACGTGGACAAGATGCTGGCGGCGAAGGAAGCGGAACTGATGGCGGTCTGACGCCATGAGCTCCACCTTGATCGTCCCGGAGGTGTTCGCCGTTCCGCGGCACGTTGCGATCATCATGGATGGCAACGGCCGTTGGGCCAAGCAGCGGTTTCTGCCCCGCGCGGCGGGGCACAGGCGGGGCGTGCAGGCGGTGCGGGCCATTGTCGAAGCATGCGTCGAGCGAGGCGTGGAGTTCCTCACTCTGTTCGCCTTTTCGAGCGAAAACTGGCGCCGGCCGGCGGAGGAAGTTTCGTTCCTCATGTCCTTGTTCGTTCGAACCCTCGAGCGTCAGATCGCGCGCCTTCACGAAGGCGGCGTGCGCCTGAAGGTTATCGGCGACCGCGCCGCCTTCGTGCCTCGTCGCGCGGAGCTGTTCCAGGAGGCCGAAGTTCTCACGGCCCGCAACGCGGGGCTCACGCTGACCATCGCGGCCAATTACGGCGGTCGCTGGGATCTTCTCCAGGCTGTCAACCGGATGGTGGCGGAGGGCTCTGGTCGCTCTAGCCGTTTCGGCGAAGCCGATCTGGCGCCCTGGCTGTCCATGGCCTACGCGCCGGAGCCCGATCTCTTCATCCGCACCGGCGGCGAGAAGCGCATTAGCAATTTCCTTCTCTGGCATCTCGCCTACACCGAGTTGCACTTCACCGATACGCTATGGCCGGAGTTCGACGAGGCCGGCCTGGACGCAGCCATCGATTCGTACCGGCTGAGAGAGCGGCGTTTCGGCCGCACCAGCGAGCAGCTTGCGCCTGGGGGGATGACCGCAGTGCCTCCGCTCACCCGCATGGCGACCGGCTGAGCGCGGGGAGCCGGCATGTTGCGGCAGCGTGTCATCACCGCGGCGATCCTGCTGGCGGTCGTTGCCAGTGTGCTCTTCATGGCGCCGTCTGGAATCTGGGTGTTCTCCACGGGCGCATGCATTCTCATGGGCGCAGGCGAGTGGGGCCGGCTTGCGGGGTGGCGGACGGGGGGGGTGGTGATGTTCGTGGTCGCCGTGGCGGTTTCCTGCGCGTTGTTCGGCTGGCTGGCCCTGTGGGGGCCGCTGGGAGAGCGCGCCGTGATCGGCCTTTGCGCCGGTGCGCTCGTCTTCTGGGTATTGGGGGCGCTGCCGTGGCTGCTGTGGCGCAAGTCTGTGCGTGGAGCCGTCGCATTGGCGGTGGCGGGATGGTGGGTGCTGGTGCCTGCTTGGCTGGCGGTGGCGTGGCTGCAGGGCACACCCTGGTTGTTGCTGACGCTGCTGGCGGTGGTCTGGGTGTCGGATTCCGCTGCCTACCTAGTGGGGCGCGCTTTCGGCCGACACAAGCTTGCTCCGGCCATCAGTCCGGGGAAGACGTGGGAAGGCGTGGGCGGCGCCGTGCTCGCCGTGCTCGTCTACCTCGCAACCCTCGGTCTGCTCGCTCCGCCTGCCTTGCCGGCCCTGTTGACCCTGGCGGCGGTTGGTACCTTCCTGGGGCTCACCGCGCTGGGTATTCTCGGCGACCTCTTCGAGTCCTGGATCAAGCGCGGGGCCGGCGTGAAGGACAGCGGCACGCTCCTTCCGGGCCATGGGGGCGTGCTCGACCGCATCGACGCGTTGACGGCAAGCCTGCCCCTCGCGGCGCTGGCTGCGCTCACCGTGTTCGCGCGCTGAGGCACCACCGCGATGCACAACGTGGCCGTCCTGGGCAGCACGGGCAGCGTTGGGCGCAGCACGCTCGACGTCATTGCCCGCCACCCGGAGCGCTTCCGGGCGGTAGCTTTGGCGGCAAACCGCAGCGTGGAGGCCATGTTCGAGCAATGTCTAGCGCACCGGCCGGAACTGGCGGCCATGCTTGATGCCGAGGCCGCCGCCCGGCTGCGCGACCGGGTGCGGGAGGCGGGCCTCACGGTACGGGTGGTGTCCGGCCCGCAAGGCCTTGTAGAAGCCGCCACCATCCACTCGGCCACGTCGGTGATGGCCGCCATCGTGGGCGCGGCCGGTTTGCTGCCCACGCTCGAGGCGGCACGGCTTGGACGGCGCGTGCTGCTTGCCAACAAGGAGGCGCTCGTGATGGCGGGGGCAGTGTTCATGGAGGCGGTGCGTGCGTGCGGCGCCGTGTTGCTGCCCATCGACAGCGAGCATAACGCCGTGTTTCAGTCCCTTCCGAAGGGCTATGGGGGCAACATGGACGTCGCCGGCATTTGCCGCATCCTGCTCACCGCCTCGGGTGGTCCGCTGCGAAGTCTGCCGCTGGAGCGGTTTTCCTCGGTCACGCCAGAGCAGGCCGTGGCGCACCCCAACTGGGTGATGGGCCGCAAGATCTCCGTGGATTCTGCCACCATGATGAACAAGGGCCTGGAGGTGATCGAGGCCCACTGGCTTTTCGGGGCGCCACGGGAGCGCATCGAAGTGGTGATTCACCCGCAGAGCGTTATCCACTCCATGGTGGAGTACGTGGATGGCTCGGTGATCGCACAACTCGGCAACCCTGATATGCGCACGCCCATTGCCCACGCGCTCGCCTATCCTGAACGTGTCAGCGCCGGGGTCAGCCCGCTGGATCTCGCACGCGTGGGCACCCTGTCCTTCGAGGCGCCGGACGAGCGCCGGTTTCCATGCTTGCGGCTCGCTTACGACGCGCTGGAGCGGGGCGGATCCGCAGTGGCCGCACTCAATGCCGCCAACGAGGTGGCCGTGGAACGCTTCCTCGCTGGGGCTCTGCCCTTCGATCGCATCGCCCCGGTCATCGAGCGAGTCCTGGAACGAACGCCCGACCGGCAGCTGGGGGACCTGGACGACGTGCTCGATGCGGATCAGCGCGCCCGCATCGAGGCTCGCGCCTGCGTCGCCGCGCTCGCCTGAGCAACCAAGGAGCAATTTCCGTGAGCCTTCTTTCGACTGTGGTCGCCTTCATCGTTGCACTTGGCGTGCTGATCGTGTTTCACGAGTTCGGTCACTACCTTGCAGCTCGCCTGTGCGGGGTCAAGGTGCTGCGGTTCTCCGTGGGTTTCGGGGCGCCAGTCTGGTCACGCACACTGGGGCGCGACGGTACCCAATGGGCGGTGGCGCTGATTCCGCTGGGCGGCTATGTGAAGATGCTCGATGAGCGCGAAGGCCCGGTGGCGCCCGCGGAAGCCCATCGCGCTTTCAACCGTCAGTCGGTGTGGAGGCGTATCGCTATCGTGGCGGCAGGGCCGCTGGCCAACTTCCTGCTGGCCGTGGTGCTCTACTGGGCGCTCTTCTTGCACGGCATCCCGGGTGTGCGGCCGGTGGTGGATCCTCCGCCGGCGGGAAGCGTCGCAGCCGCGGCACGCTTCGAGGCCGGCGACATTCTCACGGCTGTCGACGGCGTGCAGGTGCGCACCTGGCAGGAGCTTCGCTGGCAAGTGCTGGACATGGCCCTGGCGCGCGCCAGAGTCGAGGTACAGGCGGAGACCGACAGTGGCGAGCGGCGCTTGCGCAAGCTCGACCTTTCAAGCGTCGAAAGCGAGGATCTGGACGCGAACTTCCTGCAGAAGCTGGGTCTGTCGAGCTACAAGCCGTCGTTGCCGGCGGTGATCGGCCAGGTGGTCGCCGGCAGCGTGGCGAGCGATGCCGGGCTGTCCGAAGGAGATGAAGTCCTCTCCGCGGGTGGCGCGGAAGTGCTGCGATGGGACCAGTTCGTGGAGGCGATACGCGCGCGGCCAGGGCAGAACCTGGAGCTCGAGGTGCTGCGCGGCGGTGCCGTGCGCGTCGTCACGCTGGTGCCGGAGGCTCGCTCCGAGAACGGCCGCCAGGTGGGCCGGATCGGCGTCGGGCCGCGCCTGGACGAGTCGGCCGCGCAGCGTTATTCCGTCGAGGTCAGCTACGGACTGTTTCACGCGCTGAGTGAGGCCGCTGGCCGCACCTGGGAGGTTTCAGTGTTCACCGTGCGCATGCTGTGGAAGATGGTGCTGGGCGAGGTGTCGCTCAAGAACCTGAGCGGACCAATCACCATAGCGGACTATGCGGGGCAATCCGCGAAGCTGGGCTGGCTGGCCTACGTAAGCTTCCTTGCCGTGATCTCCATCAGCCTCGGCGTACTCAACCTTCTGCCCGTTCCGCTACTGGACGGCGGACACCTCATGTATTATTCGGTCGAAATCATCAAGGGAAGTCCTGTCTCGGAGCGTTCGCTCGAGATCGGTCAGCGGGTCGGGATGGCCGTTCTGTTCAGTCTGATGGCTTTCGCGATCTTCAACGACATTAACCGGCTGGTCGGCGGCTCCTAGCGCATGAAGCGCTCCCTCATTTCGCTGCTGGTGGCGCTTGCCTGGTCTCCCCCCTCTCAGGCTTTCGATCCCTTCGAGATCCGCGACATCCGCGTCGAGGGCATCCAGCGGACCGACCCCGGCACGGTGTTCAGCTATCTGCCCGTGAAGGTCGGGGACACCATGACTCCGGAGCGGGCTACATCGGCCGTGCGGCTGCTGTTCGGTACCGGTTTCTTCAAGGACGTGCAGGTCGAGAACGACGACGGCGTCCTGGTGGTCCTGCTCCAGGAGCGTCCGGCCATCGCCGCCATCGATACCCGGGGGTCGAAGGAGTTCGATCGCAAGAAGCTGCTGGAGATACTGCGTGCTGCGGGCTTGCAGGAAGGGCGTATCTTCGACCAGTCGGTGCTGGAACGCGCCAAGCAGGACCTCAAGAACCAGTACATCTCCCGCGGCAAGTACAGCGTCGACGTTCAGACCACGGTGAATCCGCTGGAGCGCAACCGGGTGTCGGTGAATTTCAACATCACCGAAGGGCGTGTAGCCAAGATCCGCAGCATCAACGTGGTGGGTAACCGGGTCTTCACGGACAAGGAACTGCTCGACCTGGTGGTGCTGCGCTCGCCCGGCTTCATGACGTGGTACACCAAGAACGATCAGTACTCCCGCCAGAAACTTGCCGCCGATCTTGAGACCATTCGGTCGTTTTACCTGAACCAGGGTTACCTGGAGTTCAACATCGACTCCACTCAGGTGGCCCTGAGTCCGGACAAACGTGACGTTTTCATCACCGTCAACGTGACCGAAGGGGAGCGGTACAAGGTCTCCGACGTCAAGCTCGCGGGAGAGATGATTGTCCCCGAAGAGGACCTGCGTCGCCTCGTCAAGGTGCGCCCTGGTGACGTCTTCAACCGCGAGCGTCTCACGGAGTCCACCAAGCTGATGACTGACCGCCTGGCTGACGATGGCTATGCCTTCGCCCAGGTGAATGCCGTACCTGAGGTGGATCGCGTCAAGCGCGAGGTCTCCTTCACCCTGTTCGTGGATCCCGGGCGGCGCGTGTACGTCAGGCGCATCAACATCGCAGGCAATACCACCACGCGGGATGAGGTGATCCGGCGCGAGTTCCGCCAGATGGAGGGGGGCTGGTACTCGCAGTCGAAGATCAATCGATCCAAGGTGCGCGTAGATCGCCTGGGCTATTTCAGCGAGGTCAACATCGAGACCCCGGCGGTGCAGGGCAGCAGCGACCAGGTGGACGTGAACATGGCGGTGAAGGAGCGGCCCACGGGCGCGGTGACCTTTGGCGTGGGCGTATCGAGCACGGAGCGGCTCATCCTGTCGGGCTCGCTTTCGCAGAACAATGCCTTCGGAACGGGCAACGCCCTGCAATTGCAGTTGCAGACCGGCCGCATCAATCGCGTAGTATCCCTTTCGTACACCAACCCGTACTGGTCCGATGACGGCATTAGCCGGGGCTTCGACTTGTATTCGCGGCGCTTCAACCCCTCGTTGCTCAGGGCAGCCAGCTACATCACCAATACCGACGGCGCTGGAGTGCGATTCGGAGTGCCGATCTCCGAACTGGACGCGGTCAACTACGGGCTCGCTCTGGAAAACACCGACATCCAGGTGTTTCAGAACACGGCACAGCGTATCAGGGATTTCGTCAACACCTTCGGGCCCAGCAACCTGGGTGTAATCGGCACGGTGGGTTGGCAACGGGACGGCAGGGACAGCACCATCGCCCCTACCCGGGGGCTGCTGCACCGGGTGACGCTCGAGTCGGCCCTGCCGGGCGGCGACCTGCGCTACTACAAGCTGGGTTACAAGGCGCAGCAGTTCTTCCCCCTCAGCCGCCTGACCACGTTTCAGGTAGGCGGGGAGATCGGATATGCCGCCGGTCTCGCGGGCAACCCATTGCCGTTCTACAAGAATTACTTCGCCGGTGGCGTGAACAGCGTGCGAGGCTTCGCTCCCTTCTCCCTGGGGCCGCGCGACGAGTTCGGCTTTGCCATCGGCGGCAACCGGATGCTGCTGGGCAACGCCGAGTATTACTTCCCGTTCCCCGGTGCCGGCAAGGACCAGTCGCTTCGGTTGTCGCTTTTTGTGGATTCGGGCGTGGTGGATACCGACCAGTACAGTTTGGATAAAATCCGTGTCTCCACGGGTCTGGCGCTGAATTGGTTTTCGCCGGTCGGACCGCTCAAGTTGAGTTTTGGTTTTCCGCTTCGCTCACAGCCCACCGACCGGCTGCAGCGCATTCAGTTTACCCTCGGAACCATCTTCTAGCCGTCTCGGAAACGATTGCCCGCACGGCAACTTGCCTTCAACGGGAGCCCAGCCTTGAAATCCTCATTGCTTATCGCCGTCGCAGCGATGGTCGCGGTTTCCGCGGCCCATGCGCAGTCCAACGAAATCAAGATCGGTGTGGTTTTCGTCGCCCGCATCCTCAGGGAGTCCGCGCCTGCCAAGCGGGCGCAGCAGAAACTCGAAAAGGAGTTTCAGGCCCGCGACCAGGAAATCCAGAAGCTCACACGGCAGGGCAAGGAACTTCAGACGGTCCGCGAGAAAGAGAGCGTGACCAGGTCCGAGTCTGACCGACGCTCCCGCGAAGCCGAACTCGGGCGCGTGTCGCGCGACCTGCAGCGTTTGCAGCGCGAGTTCCGTGAGGATTTCAATGTGCGCCGAAATGAGGAATTCCAGGGCATCATCGAGCGCGCGAACAAGGTGGTTCAGGAGATCGCGGAAAAGGAAAAATACGATCTCATCCTTCAGGATGCCGTCGTCTACCGCAGCCCGAGGGTGGACATCACGGACAAGGTTCTCAAGGTCTTGGACAAGTAGAGCGGTCTGCGCGAGTCGCAGCGATGGAGCTATCGTGGCGATGACGCTCGGCCAGATCGTGGCCCGCCTGGGCGGCACGCTGGAGGGTTCGGGCGAGACGCTCGTCTCGCGCGTGGCCACGCTGGACACCGCGGGCCCGGATGAATTGGCGTTCCTGCACAACTCGCGCTACCGTCACCAGCTCGCGTCCACCAGAGCCGCGGCGGTGATCATGGCGCCCGCCGATGCCGCCCTTACGGCGCGCCCGCGTATCGTCTGCGCCAATCCCTACGCCTACATGGCTCGCGCGGCGGCCCTTCTCAGCCCCATGGCGCGGCCAGCGCCGGGCGTGCATCCTGGCGCCACCGTGCATCCGAGGGCGAGGGTTGCGTCCGATGCCTGGGTGGACGCCGGCAGTGTCGTGGGCGCTGGCGCCGACATCGGTGCACGGGCGGTCATCGGACCTGGCTGCACCGTAGGTGAGCGGGCCTTCATCGGTGCAGATAGCGTTCTGCACGCGCGGGTGAGCGTGTATCACGACTGCCGCGTGGGGGCACGGTGCGTGCTCCACTCCGGAGTGGTGGTGGGCGCCGACGGGTTCGGTTTCGCCGAAGATGAGGGGCGCTGGGTCAAGGTGCCGCAGCTCGGTCGCGCGGTGCTCGGCAACGATGTGGAGCTTGGCGCCAACACCTGCATAGACAGGGGTGCGTTGGGCGACACCGTGGTGGAAGAGGGGGTCAAGATGGACAACCTCATCCAGGTGGGCCACAACGTCGTGGTGGGCGCCCATACAGCTATCGCTGCATGCGCTGGAATCGCCGGCAGCACCCGCATCGGACGCTACTGCAAGATCGGCGGGGCGGCCATGATTCACGGACACATCAGCCTCAGCGACCACGTGGTGGTGGCCGCCGGGACCATGGTGCGCCGGAGCATCGAGGTTCCTGGCGTGTACGATGGGTTCTTTCCGGCGCTGCCGCACCGGGAGTGGATGAAGAATCTGGCCCATTTCAACCGGCTGGGGGAAATTGCGGACGCAGTTCGCAAGCTGGAACGGGGCCGTGACGCCGAGGAGGCGGATAAATCATGAACGCGATGGATATCCACCGGATCCTCCAGCACCTGCCGCACCGGTATCCGCTGCTGCTCGTGGACCGTGTCACCCACTGCGAGCCTGGCAAGGACATCGTGGCGCTCAAGAACGTCACCATCAACGAGCCCTTCTTCGATGGCCACTTCCCTCACTACAAGGTGATGCCTGGCGTGCTCATCGTCGAGGCGCTGGCCCAGGCGGCGGCGATCCTGTCCTTTCAGACAGTGGGTCAGGTCGCGGACCGCGATTCGGTCTATTACTTCGTCGGCATCGACGGGGCGCGTTTCAAGAAGCCGGTGGGGCCCGGCGATCAGCTGATTCTCAAGGTGGCGCTGTTGCGGCAATTGCGGGGCATCTACAAGTTCAGCGCGGCCGCCGAGGTGGATGGTGTCCTCGTGGCCGAGGCCGAGCTCATGTGCACCATGCGCAACATCGGCGCCATCACCGGCGCCACATGATTCACGCGACGGCAATCGTCCACCCGGGTGCGCGTCTGGGCGAGGGAGTTAGCATCGGACCTTACGCCATCGTGGGCGAACACGCGGAGATCGGCTCGGGCACTACCATCGGAGCCCATGCCATGGTGACGGGCCACACCCGCCTTGGTCGCGACAACCGCATCTTTCCGTTTGCCTGCCTGGGGGAGGCCCCCCAGGATAAGAAGTACGCAGGCGAACCGACGTTGCTGGAAATCGGCGATCGCAACCACGTGCGCGAGTACTGCACCCTGCATACAGGGACGGTTCAGGACCGTGGGGTCACGCGCATCGGCAGCGACAATCTGCTCATGGCCTACGTCCACGTGGCCCACGACTGCGTGGTGGGCGACCACGTCATCTTCGCAAACTGCACCCAGCTCGCCGGGCACGTGCACGTGGGGGACTGGGTGATCCTCGGGGGCTTCACCGGGGTGCACCAGTTCTGCCGGGTCGGGGCGCACGCCATGACGGCCATCAACACTGTTCTCGTGCATGACCTGCCGCCCTACGTCATGGCACAGGGGGACACGGCCAAGCCCCACGGTCTGAACACCGAAGGCTTGCGCCGACGTGGCTTCAGTGCCGCCGCCATTGCCGGGCTCAAGCGCGCCTACCGAACCCTCTATCGCGAAGGACTCACGCTCGATGCGGCCAGAGCATCACTCGCCGAGCACGTGCATTCCTGTCCGGAGGTGGCCCTGATTCTCGACTTTCTTGGCGCTTCCACCCGCGGCATTGTCCGCTGAGCCCCGTCATGGACCGCCCGGCACGCGTGGCGCTGGTGGCTGGCGAGCCCTCGGGCGACGGCATTGCCGCGCCCCTGGTGGCGCAGTTGCGCGAGCGTCTGCCAGGGGTGCAGCTGTTCGGGATCGGCGGACCGCGCATGCAGGGGCAGGGCTTCGAGTCCTGGTATCCCATGGACATCCTTTCGGTGCGCGGCTATGTAGAGGCGGCGCGTTCGGTGCCGCGCATTCTCGCCATCCGCCGCGAGCTCAAGGCACGCCTGCTGGGCGACCCGCCCGACCTGTTCATCGGTGTGGATGCGCCGGACTTCAATCTCTCGCTTGAAGAGGCACTGCGCGTTGCGGGTATACCCACGGTGCACTACGTGAGCCCTTCAATCTGGGCATGGCGCGGCGAACGCATCGGGCAGGTGTGTCGCGCGGCCGACAAGGTTCTCGCGCTGTTCCCCATGGAAGTGCCCATCTACCAGAAGGCAGGTGTGGCGGTCGAATTCGTGGGCCATCCGTTGGCCGACGAGGTGCCCGAGCACCCCGACCGCGGGGCTGCGCGGGAGCAGATGCGTGTGCCGCCTGGCGCGCCGGTCTTCGCGCTGCTTCCTGGCAGCCGTCGTGGCGAACTGGAGCAGCACGCGGGGCTGTTCGTCGAAACGGCCAAGCTGCTTGAGGCCCAGATGCCCGGCGCGCGTTTCCTCGTGCCCCTCGTCAGCCGCGCCATGCGCCAGCAGTTCGAGCAGGCGATCTACAACGGCGGCGCAACCCATGTGTCCTTCACGGTGCTGTTCGGGCACGCGCAACTGGCCATGCTGGCGGCGGACGTGAGCCTGGTCGCCTCGGGAACCGCCACGCTCGAGTGCGCCTTGCTGCGGCGTCCGATGGTGGTGACTTACCGCGTGCCGCGCCTCACCTACCGGCTCATGTGGCCGCGCCGCTACCTGCCCTGGATCTCCTTGCCCAACGTGCTTGCAGGGCGGTTTGTCGTTCCCGAGATATTGCAGGACGATGCCACGGCGCCCAATCTCGCGCAGGCCCTGGCAAATCTCCTGCGCGACAAGGAGGTTCGTTCCCGGCAGGTGGGCGTTTTCGAGCGGTTGTACCGCGAACTGCGGCGCGATGCCGCATGCCGTGCAGCGGACGCCGTCATGCCGCTGCTGCGCGGGCCCGGGCAGGGGCGAGGCGCGGCTGCGCCTGTCGCCTCAGCGCGGTCGCTGCCGTGAGGGTGCTGCGTGTGGCCGGTGTCGACGAGGCGGGGCGTGGCCCGCTGGCCGGGCCGGTGACGGCCGCTTGCGTGCTGCTCGACCCTGCCCATCCCATTACCGGCCTGGCCGACTCCAAGGGGCTCGGCGCCGCGCGCCGCGAGGAGCTCGCCCGCGAGATTCGAGCCAGGGCGCTGGCCTGGACGGTCGCCAGTGCGTCGGTGGAAGAGATCGATGCCCTCAACATCCTGCAAGCCACGCTGCTCGCCATGCGCCGGGCGGTGCTGGAGATCAATCCGCACCCCGACGAAGTGCTGGTGGACGGCAACCGCTGCCCGACGCTTCCCTGCGCCGTCCGCGCCGTGGTGCGCGGGGACGCCACGGTACCCGCTATCAGCGCCGCTTCCATCCTGGCCAAGACCGCCAGGGACGCGCTCATGGATGAGCTCCATCAGGAGCATCCGGCCTATGGCTTCGATCGCCATCGCGGCTACCCGACGCCCGAGCACCTGGCAGCGCTGGGCAGACTGGGGCCCTGCGAAGTACACAGGCGAAGCTTTGCCCCGGTGCGCGCGCTGACCGCGCGGCGCTGAGGGTTGGCGGGCAACCCGCCGGAGGGCGCCTAGAAGATGTTTCTCTTCAGCCCCGCCTGATGGACGATGGTGGCAGCGAGTTCCTCGATGGACCGGTGCGTGGTGTCGAGGAAGGGGATGCGCTGGGCGCGCATCAGGCGCTCGGCGCGCTCCACCTCGAAGGCGCAGTTCTCCGGGCTCGCGTACTGGCTGTTGGGGCGCCGTTCGTGCCGGATCTGCGCCAGGCGCTCGGGGAAGATGGTGAGGCCGAACAGCTTGCCGCGCCACGGATCGAGGCTCGCCGGCAGGCGCTGGTCCTGGAAATCCTCGGGAATGAGCGGGTAGTTGGCAGCACGGATCCCATACTGCAAGCCCATATACAGGCAGGTGGGGGTCTTGCCGCAGCGGGACACCCCCACGAGGATGATGTCCGCCTCGCGCAACTCCTTGGTGGAAACGCCGTCGTCGTGGGCCAGAACGAAATTAACGGCCTCGATGCGTGCGTGATAGTCGTGCGTGTCCTTGACGCGATGGGACCGGCCGATCTCCAGGCTGTGGCGCACGCCCAGTTCGCGTTCCATGGGCGAGATGAACACCTGAAAGCAGTCCAGGTACAGGGCGTCGGCGCGGGCGATCACGGCGCTCACCTCCGGATCCACCAGTGTGCTGAACACCAGCGGCCGCACCCCGTCCGCAAGACCGGCGGCGTCAATGCGCGCCACGGCCTCGCGGGCCCGTCCCACGCTGTCCACGAAGGGCAGTGTGGTTTCCTTGAAGTTCACATCCTCGAACTGGGCCAGAAGGCTGTGGCCGAGCATCTCGGCGGTGATGCCGGTGCGGTCGGAGACGAAAAACGCGTGGCGCGTCTGCTGGACGTCCATGGGTGGCGCTGCGATGCAATAGGCGATTCGGTACCATAGCACTTTTGCCAGCTGGCGCAATCGCGTCGGCGGCAGCAGGGGAGAAATACAGCATGAGCAGCCACTCGCCCTTTGTGATTCCCTTCGAGGAACTGCGCATGAGCGACGTCGATCGCGTGGGCGGCAAGAACGCCTCGCTTGGCGAAATGATCAGCGAGCTGTCGCGCGCCGGGGTGCGCGTGCCGGAAGGATTCGCCACCACCGCCGAGGCCTTCCGGGTGTTCCTTTCCGGCACGGGCCTCGACAAGCGCATCGCCGAGGCGCTGACGGGCCTGGACGTGGAGGACGTGGCGCGGCTGGCCGAGACCGGCCGGCGCATACGGGGGTGGATCGCGGAAGCCCCTTTGCCCGCGCGCCTGGAGGCGGATCTCGCGGAGGCCTACGCCGCCCTTTCCGCGGAAGCGCCTGCAACGGTGGCGGTGCGCTCCTCGGCAACCGCCGAGGACCTCCCCGACGCCTCCTTCGCGGGCCAGCAGGAAACCTACCTCAACATCCGCGGCATCGAGCACGTGGTGGATGCTGTTCGCCACACCTTTGCATCGCTGTACAACGACCGGGCGATCGCCTACCGCGTGCACAAAGGCTTCGCCCACGGCGGTGTAGCCCTGTCCTGCGGCATCCAGCGCATGGTGCGCTCCGACTCCGGTGCTAGCGGGGTGATGTTCACCATCGATACGGAGTCGGGCTTCGACCAGGTGGTGTTCATCACCGCCGCCTACGGCCTGGGCGAGACGGTGGTGCAGGGCGCCGTCAACCCGGACGAGTTCTACGTCTGGAAGCCCGGCCTGGCGGCAGGGCGCCCCGCCATCCTGCGGCGCAGCCTCGGGGCCAAGGCCATAAAGATGGTTTTCACCGACCACGCCCGTGCGGGGCACTCCACCGAAACCGTGGCCGTGCCGGAGGCCGACCGCCATCTCTTCGCCATCACCGACGAGGAAGTGGAGGAACTGGCGCGCTACGCGGTGATCATCGAACAGCACTACGGCCGCCCCATGGACATCGAATGGGGGCGCGACGGCACCGACGGGCGCATCTACATACTTCAGGCACGCCCCGAAACGGTCAAATCGCGCGGCGGGGCTGAAACCCAGCAGAGCTTTCGCCTTAAGAGCCGTTCCGAGATCCTGGCCACCGGGCGCGCCATCGGCAACCGGGTGGGCATCGGCTCGGTGCGGGTGATCCGGGACGCATCTGAGATGCACAAGGTGCAGGCTGGCGATGTGCTCGTGAGCGACATGACCGACCCCGACTGGGAGCCGGTCATGAAACGCGCCGCGGCCATCGTCACCAACCGCGGAGGCCGCACCTGCCACGCGGCCATCATCGCGCGCGAACTGGGCATCCCCGCCGTGGTGGGCGCAGGCGATGCCACCCGTGTGCTCAAGGACGGCACCGAGGTGACGGTGTCCTGCACGGAAGGGGACACGGGCTTCGTCTATCGCGGGCGCCTGGAGGTGGAGGTCACCGACTTGGCAGTGGCGAGCATGCCCGAGCCGCCGGTGAAGATTTACATGAACGTGGGCAACCCCGAACTCGCCTTCGAGTTCTCGCGCCTGCCCAATTCGGGCGTGGGACTCGCACGGCTGGAGTTCATCATCGCACGCACGATCGGCGTGCATCCCCGCGCCATCCTCGCCTACCCGAACGTGCCGGTGGACGCTCGCCAGGTGATCGAGCAGCACGCCGCGGCCTACGGTTCCGCCGTGGATTTCTACGTGGGTAAGCTCACCGAGGGTATCTCTACTCTGGCCGCCGCCTTCCACCCCAAGCCCGTGATCGTGCGGCTGTCGGACTTCAAGTCCAACGAATACTCCAGCCTGGTGGGCGGTCGCCGCTACGAGCCCGAGGAAGAGAATCCCATGCTGGTCTTCCGCGGCGCCTCGCGCTACGTGGCCTCCAGTTTCCGGGACTGCTTCGAGCTCGAGTGCCGTGCGGTAAAGCGGGTGCGCGATGAAATGGGCCTCACCAATGTGGAGCTCATGGTGCCTTTCGTGCGCAACGTGGGCGAGGCGCGAGAGGTGGTGTCATTGCTGACGGCCAACGGCTTGGCGCGCGGCAGCAATGGCCTGCGGATCATCATGATGTGCGAGATTCCCTCCAACGCCCTGCTTGCCGACCAGTTCCTCGAGCACTTCGATGGCTTTTCCATCGGCTCCAACGACCTCACCCAGCTCACGCTGGGACTGGACCGCGACTCCGGACTGGTGGCTGACGCTTTCGATGAGCGCGACCCGGCCGTGAAGAAGCTGCTCGCCATGGCCATCGAAGGCTGCAAGCGCCATGGCAAGTACGTGGGCATCTGCGGGCAGGGTCCCTCCGACCACCCGGATCTGGCTCAATGGCTCGTGGAGCAAGGCATCGACTCCGTGTCCCTCAATCCCGACACGGTGGTGGATACCTGGCTGTTTCTCGCGAAGCACTGCAAGGCGCCCGCGCATCGCTGAAAGGAGTCGTCGCCCACCGCGCGGGCGCCGGTTCTTTTGCGTTATGATTTGGCATGTTCCGTTGACGAGGCGCGAGTCCGAATGACCAAGTTCGTCTTTGTCACAGGCGGTGTGGTTTCATCCCTGGGCAAAGGCATCGCCGCCGCCTCTCTGGCCGCGATCCTCGAATCGCGCCACATCCGCCTCACCCTGCTCAAGCTCGACCCCTATATCAACGTCGACCCAGGCACCATGTCCCCGTTCCAGCACGGGGAGGTGTTCGTCACGGACGATGGCGCCGAGACCGATCTCGACCTCGGCCACTACGAGCGCTTCGTGCGCGCCAGAATGGGGAAGCGTAACAACTTCACCACGGGCCAGATCTACGAGAGCGTCATCAAGAAGGAGCGACGAGGCGACTATCTGGGCGGCACCGTCCAGGTGATCCCGCATATCACCGACGAGATCAAGCATTTCATACGCCAGGGTGCGGGAGACGCTGACCTGGCGATCGTCGAAGTGGGCGGTACGGTGGGCGACATCGAGTCGTTACCCTTTCTCGAAGCGATCAGGCAAATGAGCCTGCAACTCGGTCGTGGCCACGCCTGTTTCATTCACCTCACCCTGGTGCCCTTCATTCCCTCGGCCGGAGAGATCAAGACCAAGCCCACCCAGCACTCGGTGAAGGAGCTGCGCTCGATCGGCATCCAGCCCGATGTGGTGTTGTGCCGGGCGGATCGCTGGATTCCCGACGACGAGCGTCGCAAGATCGCGCTGTTTACCAACGTGGAGGAGCGTGCCGTCATCACCGCAGTGGACGTGGACTCCATCTACAAGATCCCCGGCATGCTGCACGCTCAGGGCCTGGACGAGATCGTATGCCGCAAGCTGGAGATCGACGCCCCGCCGGCCGATCTGCGCGAGTGGGAGGATCTGGTTTACCGACTGGAGCATCCCTCCGACGAGGTGCATGTGGCCCTGGTGGGCAAGTATGTGGACCTGACCGAGTCCTACAAGTCGTTGTCCGAGGCGCTGGTGCACGCGGGCATCCACTGCGGCGCACGCATGCGCATTCACTACATCGATTCCGAGAAGCTCGATGCCGAAGGCGCCGGCCTGCTCGATGGCATGGACGCCATCCTGGTTCCGGGCGGTTTCGGCAAGCGCGGCGTGGAGGGCAAGATCAAGGCGATCCGCCACGCGCGCGAGCGCCGTGTGCCGTACCTGGGTATCTGCCTCGGGATGCAACTCGCGGTGATCGAGTTTGCCCGGCACAAAGCCGGGCTCGCAGGGGCTCATTCCACGGAGTTCGACCCGGATACGCCCTACCCGGTGGTGGCACTCATCCACGAGTGGCTCAACCGAGACGGCCGGGTGGAGCGGCGCGACGAGCACTCCGAGCTTGGCGGTACCATGCGTCTGGGTGGGCAAAGCGCGGAACTTCTCCCCGGCACCCTTGTGCGCCAGGTGTACGGCGCCGCCCACATCGCCGAGCGTCATCGGCGCCGTTACGAGGTCGACACCTACTACGTGCCGCGCCTTGAAGCAGCCGGGTTGCGCGTGAGCGGCTTGTCCACCGGCAGCGAAAGCCTCACGGAGATGGTGGAACTGCCGGACCACCCATGGTTCGTGGGCTGCCAGTTCCACCCCGAGTTCACCTCCACACCACGGGCAGGGCACCCGCTGTTCAAGGCCTTCATCGAGGCGGCCTTGCGTCAGCGCGCCCGCCGCGACGGCGGCGCCCTGCCGCCTGCGGCGGTGGCCTGAGGCCCGCCATGAAGCTTTGTGGATTCGATGTGGGGATCGACGGACCCCTGTTTCTGATTGCCGGCCCGTGCGTGGCCGAATCGCGCCAGCTCGCCATGGACGTGGCAGGTGAGCTGCGCGAAATCACCGCTGCACTGGGCGTGCCTTTCATCTTCAAGGCGTCCTACGACAAGGCCAACCGCAGTTCAGCCCGCTCGTTCCGCGGCCTGGGTGTGGACAAGGGGCTGGAAATCCTCGCTGATGTGCGGCAGAGGATCGGCGTACCGGTGCTCACGGACGTGCATGCGGTGGAAGAGATCGCTGCGGCTGCGGCGGCGGTGGACGTGCTCCAGACGCCTGCGTTCCTGTGCCGTCAGACCGACTTCATCCGCGCCGCCGCCTCGGCCGGCCGGCCCGTGAACATCAAGAAGGGCCAGTTCCTTTCGCCCTGGGAGATGAAAAACGTGGTGGAGAAGGCGCGCGAGGCTTCCGGCGCCGACAACGTGCTGGTGTGCGAGCGCGGTTTCAGTTTCGGCTACAACAACCTCGTCTCCGACATGCGAAGTCTCATGGTGATGCGCGACACCGGCTGCCCAGTGGTGTTCGACGCTACTCACTCGGTGCAGTTGCCGGGCGGCCAGGGAACCGCGAGCGGGGGGCAGCGCGAGTTCGTCCCGGTACTGGCGCGCGCGGCCGTGGCCGCCGGCGTTGCGGGGGTGTTCATGGAAACCCATCCCGATCCGTCGAAGGCCCTTTCCGACGGCCCCAATGCATGGCCGCTACGGCACGTGGCCGAGTTGCTGGAAACGCTGCGCGATATCGATGCGCTGGTCAAGCGCCGTGGTTTCGCCGAGGAACTCGTCGCAGCACCGCTCGATCGCGTATCCGCCAACGTCTGACCCTACGGACCCAACCAAGTCATGAGCTCCATCGTTGATGTCGTCGCCCGCGAGATCCTCGACTCCCGCGGGAATCCTACCGTCGAGGCTGACGTGCTGCTCGAGTCTGGCGTGAGCGGTCGCGCCGCTGTTCCCTCCGGCGCCTCCACCGGTACCCGCGAGGCGATGGAGCTTCGCGACGGGGACCAGGAGCGCTACCTGGGCAAGGGTGTGCTGCGCGCAGTGGAGCACGTCAACACCGAGATCTGCGAAGCCATCATCGGCCTGGATGCCTCCGAGCAAGCCTTCATCGACCGTACGCTCGTGGATCTGGATGGAACAGAGAACAAGTCGCGCCTGGGGGCCAACGCCATCCTGGCGGTGTCGCTTGCCGTGGCCAAGGCGGCGGCCGAAGAAGCCGGGCTGCCGCTGTATCGATATCTCGGGGGTGCCGGCCCTATGACTCTGCCGGTGCCGCTCATGAACGTGATCAACGGCGGTGCCCATGCAAACAACAGCCTCGACTTGCAGGAGTTCATGATCATCCCTCTGGGTGCGCCGAGCCTGTGCGAGGCGGTGCGCTGCGGTGCTGAGGTTTTTCACGAGTTGAAGCGGCTCATCGACAAGCGCGGCATGCCGACCACGGTGGGTGACGAGGGCGGTTTCGCGCCCAGCCTGAAGGGCAACGAGCGGGCGCTTGAACTGATCGTTGAGGCCATCGATGCCGCCGGGTACACGCCGGGCGAGCAGGTGGCGCTGGGCCTGGATTGCGCGGCCTCCGAATTCTTCCGCGACGGGCACTATCACCTTGGTTCCGACGGCCTCAAGCTCGCTCCCGCGCAATTCGTGGACTGGCTTGCCACCCTGGCCGGCCGCTATCCCATCCTCAGTATCGAGGACGGCATGGCCGAGGACGACTGGGACGGATGGAAGATGCTCACCGAGCGGCTCGGCTCCAGCGTACAGCTCGTGGGCGACGACGTGTTCGTCACCAACACCCGCATCCTGCGCGAGGGCATACGGCGGGGCATAGCCAATTCCATCCTGGTGAAGATCAACCAGATCGGAACGCTCTCAGAAACCCTCGCCGCCATTGAAATGGCCAAGCGGGCGGGTTACTCGGCAGTGGTGTCGCACCGCTCCGGGGAAACCGAAGACACCATCATCGCCGATATCGCCGTGGCCACCAACGCCATGCAGATCAAGACCGGCTCGCTGTCGCGCTCGGATCGCACTGCCAAGTACAACCAGCTGCTGCGCATCGAGGAGGACCTGGGAGACTCGGCGCGCTACGCTGGCCGCGAGGCCTTTGATCAGCTAGGCTGAGCCTGGGCAGCCGCGTCGCCATGCGCCTGACGACCCTCGCACTGGTTGCCCTGGTGGTAGCGCTCCAGCAGCCCTTGTGGTTCGGCGCCGGTGGATGGCTGCGGGTGCACGCGCTTGGCGTGCAGCTCGCCGCTCGCCGCGAGGAGAACGCCCGCCTCAGGGCGCGCAACGAAGCGCTCTCTGCGGAAGTGCGCGACCTCAAGCAGGGCTATGACGCCATCGAGGAGCGCGCACGCTCGGAGCTAGGCATGGTGCGGGAGGACGAGGTGTTCTTCCAGGTGATCGAGCGTCAGTCAGCGCCGCGCTGAGGGCCGGCTGTCTCTGGGGCGCTCGTTTCTCTGGCGCAGTTCCTCTGCGCTGTTGAGATTTTCGAACGGAGCGGGGTTCGCGCCGAAGTCGGCCACGGCGGCGCCCACGGATGTCAGCCACCCCCTCGCGCAGCGGTCGCCGTTCGCGAGATACTGGCGCAACCGGCCGGCGAGATCGCGGCGCACCAGACAGAACACCGGCTGATCCCGCTCGCCGGCGCGCGCGTAGGCGGCCGGCGCGCCGTCGGCCGCTGCGGCGCACAGTCGCTCCACCAGATCCAGGGGGAAGTCGGGGCAGTCGCAGGGCACGGCTGCCACATAGGCGGTATTGGCATTCTCCAGCCCCGCCAGGAGCCCGGCCAGCGGCCCCTGGAACCCCGGCAGGGCGGCTGCAACCACCGGTGCGCCATAAGCCGCGTACGCCTCCCGGTTTCGATTGGCGCTGATGAGCACGCCAACCACCTGCGGCCGCAGGCGCTGAAGCGCGCGCTCGGCAAGCGCGATTCCGGCTAGCGTCTGGAGGCCCTTGTCCGCACCGCCCATGCGACGCCCCGCGCCCCCGGCCAGCACTACACCGGTGACCTCGCGGGATGAGGGTGGTCTCATGGGCGGCGCGCGGGACGGTACAGCCTGCCTTGTTCGGCCGGCCGCGCGCCCGGTATGATGATCGCGGATTTCTTTGCTCCTGCAGCTCGGAGACAGGGGGTCCATGCGACGCAGATGGCAAGGACGCGAGCCCGCGTCTGCCGGTTTATCCGCGCGTGACACATAACGAGAGCAAGGGTAAGGGGAAGGGGAACGAGATGGCTGGCATCCTCGACAAGGAGCGCATCATCGCGCGTCCTGGCTTCAGCCGCTGGCTGGTACCGCCGGCAGCGCTGATGATCCACCTGTCCATCGGCATGGCCTATGGCTTCAGCGTGTTCTGGTTGCCGCTGTCGCGCGCGATCGGCATCAAGGAGCCGGTCAAGTCGCCGGAGTGTGCCTCGCTCACGTTCCTGCAGGAGGTGTTCACCACTGCCTGCGACTGGAAGATCTCGACCCTCGGCTGGATGTACACGCTGTTCTTCGTATTCCTGGGTTCTTCCGCTGCGGTGTTCGGTCATTGGCTCGAGCACGCCGGGCCGCGCAAGGCGGGCGTGGTGGCGGCCTTCTGCTGGAGCGGCGGGCTGCTCATTTCGGCGCTCGGCGTATACACCCACCAGGTGTGGCTCATGTGGCTGGGTTCGGGCGTGATTGGCGGCATCGGCCTGGGCCTCGGGTACATCTCTCCTGTATCCACGCTGATCAAGTGGTTCCCTGACCGCCGTGGCATGGCCACGGGGATGGCCATCATGGGCTTCGGTGGCGGCGCCATGATCGGGTCGCCTCTGGCGGCCGAGCTCATGAAGCGCTTTGCTTCCGACACCTCGGTGGGAGTCTGGCAAACCTTCGTCACCATGGGCGTGCTCTATTTCGTAGCCATGCTGTGCGGGGCGTTCCTGTATCGAGTACCGCCCACGGGCTGGAAGCCGGCGGGCTGGACGCCGCCGCCGCCCAGCGCCAAGGCGATGATCACCAGTCGCCACGTGCACGTCAACGAGGCGCACCGCACGCCGCAGTTCTGGTTTCTGTGGGGCGTGCTGTGCCTGAACGTGAGCGCGGGCATCGGCGTGATCGGCATGGCCTCGCCCATGCTGCAGGAGGTGTTCGGCGGAAGGCTCCTGGACGCGGGCGGCGCGCTTTCGGAACTTACCAAGGAGCAGAAGACCGCCGTGGCGGCCATCGGCGCGGGGTTCGCCGGCCTGCTGTCGCTGTTCAACATCGTCGGCCGCATCATCTGGGCCTCCTTCTCCGACGTGATCGGCCGCAAGATCACCTATGTGATCTTCTTCACGCTCGGGTTCGTGCTCTATGCCTTGGTGCCATCCGCGGGCGGCATCGGCAGCATCGCTCTGTTCGTGGGCATCTTCTGCATCATCCTCACCATGTATGGCGGCGGCTTCGCCACCATTCCCGCCTATCTGGCTGACATGTTCGGCACCCAGCACGTGGGGGCCATCCACGGGCGTCTGCTCACCGCTTGGTCGACGGCGGGTATTCTCGGGCCGGTGGTGGTGAACTACATGCGCGAGTACCAGATCGCCCAGGGCGTTCCTCCTAGCCAGGCCTACAACGTGATCATGTACGTGCTGGCAGCCATGCTGGCCGTGGGGCTGTTGTGCAACCTCATGGTGCGTCCCGTGGCCGACAAGCACTTCATGAGCGACGAGCAACTTGAGGCCGAACGCAAGCTGGCGCACGAAAAGGCGGCTGCCACCGCTGCCGCGGGCGTTGCCGCGGACGGCCAGCCCGCCGCGGCCTCCAGCCCGGTGCTGATCGCGCTGGCCTGGATCGCGGTGGGCATCCCCCTGGCGTGGGGGGTGGGCAAGACACTGGAAAAGGCGGCGGTGCTGTTCCGCTGAGAGCTGGGCACAATGCTGGGGGCGCGCCCTAGAGGATGCCCTCGAAGGGTTGTACGTCCACCAGCGCCCCCGGGGTGAGGTTGCCGTACTCGGAGGGCAGCACCACGAAGCAGTTGGCGCGGCTCATGGAGGACAGGATGTTGGAGCCCTGCTCGCCCGTGAGTGTGACCTGCCAGCCGCCCTCCGCGGGCGCCAGAATGCCGCGCTGGAACTCCACGCGCCCCGGGGCCTTCTTCAGCGGGCTTGCCAGAGTGGCCTTGAAAGTGGGGCAGGGCGGCACCTGCGCCTGTCCCATGAGCACCAGCAGCGCCTCGCGCACGAACTGGTAGAACGTCACCATCACCGCCACTGGATTGCCGGGCAGCCCGAACAGGTGGGTGTCGCCGATGCGCCCGAAGGCCAGCGGGCGGCCCGGCTTCATGGCGATCTTCCAGAACAGCACTTCTCCCAGCCGATCCAGGATCTGCTTCACGTAGTCGGCGTCACCCACGGAAGCGCCGCCGCTGGTCAGCACCACATCGGCTGCGGCAGCAGCCTGCGCGAAGGCGAGTTCCACGGCGGCCGGGTCGTCGCGGATCACTCCCAAGTCCATCACCTCGCAACCCAGGCCCGCGAGCATGGCGTGCAGGGTGTAGCGGTTCGAGTCGTAGATCTGGCCGGGGCCTGGCGTGGCGCCGAGCTGCACCAATTCGTCGCCCGTGGAGAAGAACGCCACCCGCAGCCGCCTGAACACGGTGATCTCGCCCACGCCCAGCGAGGCGATCAGCCCGGCGTCGGCGGCGCGCAGGCGGTGCCCGCGCGCGAGCACGGTGCTGCCTGCGCGGATGTCCTCGCCGGCACGGCGCCGGTTCTGCCCCGGCTTGGCGCCCGCGCCGAGGGTGCCGCGGCCATCGGCGGCGCGGGCGCGCTCCTGCATGATCACCGTGTCGCACTCGGGCGGCATGACGGCCCCGGTAAAGATGCGCACCGCCTGGCCGGGGGCGACGCTGCCCGCGAACGGGCGCCCCGCGAAGGATGTGCCCACTACCTCGAGGGTGACGTCGGTGTCGGCAGCCAGATCGGCGTGGCGCACGGCCCAGCCGTCCATGGCGGAGTTGTCGTGGCCCGGCACGGCGATGGGCGAGACCAGGTCTTCCCCCAGTACACGGCCCGGGGCGTGGCGCACGTGGACTCGTTCCAGGGTGGTCACGGGTGTAAGAAACGTACGGATATGGGCGCGGGCGCGGTCCACCGGCATGGAGTCGGGGTCGTAATCGTCGGCGGCAGCGAGATCGCTCAGGCGGGCGGGCGTGGTCATGACGGTACTCGTGGAGGACGGGATTGCAGATCCGTTATGGTAGCGTGGAGGCGATCTGGAAGGCGCTACGGATTCCAGGCCGGGCGGCGAGCCTGGCACGCAGCGCGAGGGAGAGACGGGATGACACGCATGACCCAGCTTGGCGGCCGGGTGGTGGCCACGGGCTTGCAGTTTCCGGAGGGGCCGGTGGCCATGCCGGACGGATCGGTTGTGCTGGTGGAGATCGCCCGGCAGACGCTGTCGCGCGTGCTGCCCGATGGGCGCTGTGTGGTGGTGGCCCGGCTGGGCGGCGGCCCCAACGGCGCGGCAGTGGGGACCGACGGCAGGTGCTACGTGTGCAACAACGGTGGCTTCGAGTTCACTCGCGAGGCCGATGGCCTGTCGCGACCGGTGCGCCGCGCCGACGACTACGTGAGCGGGCACATCGAGCGGGTGGATCTGGAAACCGGCCGCGCGGAGGTGCTCTACGTCGATTGTGATGGCGTATCCCTCAAGGGACCCAACGACATAGTCATGGATGGGCGCGGCGGATTCTGGTTCACCGATCTGGGCAAGATCCATGACCGCAAGATGGACCGCGGTGCGGTGTATTACGCCCGCACCGACGGCAGCCTGATCCGCGAAGCGGTGCACCCCATTCTCACGCCCAACGGCATCGGCCTGTCGCCCGACGGGCGCACACTGTACGTGGCCGAGACCGAGACCAGCCGTTTGTGGTCCTTCGAGATCACCGGCGAGGGCATCGTACGCAAGCTGCCCTTTCCCTCGCCCCACGGCGGCGCCCTGGTGGCCGGCCTGCCGGGCTACCAGCGCTTTGATTCCCTGAAGGTGGAGGCGGAGGGCAACATCTGCGTGGCCACCCTCATTCGTGGCGGTGTGAGCGTCATCTCGCCGCAGGGCGACTGGCTGGAGTTTCACGCCGCCCCCGAGCCCTACTGCACCAACCTGGCCTTCGGTGGCCCCAGTCTGCGCAAGGCCTGGGTGACCCTGTCGGGCTTCGGCACATTGCTGGAGGTGGACTGGCCCCGCGCCGGCCTTCGGCTGCACGGCCAGCGGCTTCCCGGCGAGTGACTCGGAGACCTGCCATGAATCTGGCACAAAAATCCCTGCGCTCGCGTTTCCTTGAAGTGGACACCGCTACTGTCTCCGACGTGCTCGGCCTGCACGGGCGGTTCGACCAGGCGCTCGCCACGGACTTGCTGCCCCTGGCCGAAGGTCAGTCGAGACTGGCGGGTTTTGCCTATACCGTGCGCACCGCCATGCTCCCCTACGAGGGGCCAGGCGACCCCGACAAGATAGTCGCCATCGAGGGCATGGGCGAGGGCGTGGTGTCGGTGTGGGCGGGGGACGCTCAGGGCGTCGCAAGTTTCGGCGAGCTCCTAGCGCTGGGCATGAAGGCGCGCGGTTGCGTCGGCATGGTGGTCAGCGGCGGCGTGCGCGACCGGGACGGCATTGTGCGGGCCGGCATCCCCGTGTACGCAAGCTATCGCTCCCCCGTGCAGTCCATCGGCCGCCTCAAGGTGACCGCCTGGCAGGTGCCCGTCACCATGCCCGGGGCTACCAGCCTTCCCGTGACCGTGGCGCCAGGCGACTTCCTGCTGGGTGATGCAGCCGGTGTGGTGGCGGTGCCGGCCGCGCTGGCGGAGGCGGTGCTGCAGGAGGCCGAGCGCATCACGGCGCGCGAGCGCTCCATCCGCGGCGAAGTGCAGGCCGGCGCGCCGCTGGGTGCCATCCTGGGGCGCTACGGCAAAGTATGAAGGAAGCGGCCTCAGCCGCCGATGTAGGACATCTCCACCTTGCGCATGCGCGCCGTCTCCTCGGTGCGGATCTCGGAGTAGCGGTCGGTGCGGGCGCGCCACACACGGGCGATATGCGCCGCGATCTCCTCGTCGGAGGCATCGGCGCGCAGAAAGCCGCGCAGGTCTGTGCCCTGGCCGGCGAACAGGCAGGTGTAGAGGCTGCCCTCAGCCGAGAGGCGGGCGCGGGTGCAGTCGCGGCAGAAGGCCTGGGTGACCGAGGAGATGAAGCCCACCTCGCCGGAGCCGTCGCGGTAGCGCCAGCGCTCG
>DAIPHN010000006.1:0-36421 GCA_036771335.1 Burkholderiales bacterium | reverse complement strand
GCTTGTTGTCCTGCAGCGCTCCGGCCACGATCTCGGAGGCCGAGGCCGAGCCGCCGTTGATGAGCACCACCATGGGAATCTTCTTCACCTCGGCGGGCAGGCGCCGGAGGTAGTCTTCCTTGGCGCCGCGCAGGTAATGCTCGGGCACTGCCATGAGCTTCATCCTGGCGTCCTCGGTACGGCCCTCGGTGTAGGTCACCAGGGTGCCGGGCGGCAGGAATGCCGCCGAAACGCCCACGGCGGTGTTGAGCAGGCCGCCGGGATCATTGCGCAGGTCGAGGATCATGCCTTTCATGGGCGTGCCGGCGCTCTGCTTGAAGACGTTTTCGATGGCCTTGGCCAGCGAATCGCCGGTGTGTTCCTGGAACTGAGTGACGCGGAAGTAGCCGTACCCTGGCTCGAGCAGCTTGGATTTCACCGACTGGATCTGGATGACGGCGCGGGTCAGGGTGACAACCCGGGGCTTGGATTCGCCCTTGCGCACGATGGTGAGCGTGATCTGGGTGTTGGGCTTGCCGCGCATGCGCTTGACGGCGTCGTTGAGGGTCATGCCCTTTACGTTCGTGTCGTCGAGCTTGATGATCACGTCGCCGCTCTTGATGCCGGCGCGGAAGGCGGGCGTGTCCTCGATTGGAGAGACCACCTTGACGAAGCCGTCCTCCATGCCAACCTCGATGCCCAGGCCGCCGAACTCTCCCTGAGTGCCCACCTGCAGGTCCTTGAAGGCCTCGGCGTCCAGGTAGGCAGAGTGCGGATCGAGGCCGGAGAGCATGCCGTTGATGGCCTCGGAGATGAGCTTCTTGTCCTCCACGGGTTCCACATAGTCGGCCTTGATGCGCCCGAATACTTCGGTGAAGGCGCGCAGGTCCTCGACCGGCAGCGGCCCCGGGTCTTTCTGAGCGACCGCGGAAAAATTGAGGCTCACCAGCACGCCAAGGACGGCGCCGAGGAAGATCAGGCTTGCCTGCTTGAATTTGGTGACCATACCGCTATCTCCAGAAGGTGTGCCGGCGTCGGGTGGACCTCGCCGGGGCGGGCGGGCCGGACGGAAGAGGTTGTTCGAAGAAGATGGCGAGGCGGTGTTCAGTCCGGCTGCGCCCAAGGCAGCGGATCAAAAGGCTTGCCTCGAAAACGCAGTTCAAAGTATAGCCCTGATTGCTCGGCACTCCCGCTCGCGCCGACGGTGGCCAGGGGCTCGCCAATGCGAACTTCAGCGCCGGCGCGATGCAGCAGCGCCTCGTTGTTGCCGTACAAACTCAAGTACCCTTCACCGTGGTCGACGATCAGCATGTTGCCGAAGCCGCGCAGCCAGTCGGCGAATACCACCCGTCCCGGAGCCACCGACTTCACGGGACTGCCGGTTGCGGCGCGGATGAACACTCCCTTCGAGGAAATGCTCAATGCGTCCCGTGGACTGCCAAAGCGCGCGGCGAGTTCCCCCGTGACGGGAAGTCGCAGTCGGCCTTTGTAGGGCAGAAGCCCGGTGCCTGACGCGGCCAGCGTGTGAATGGACGAACCTGGGTTGTCAAGCCTCCCGGGCGCGGCCGGGAGTGGCCTCGGCGACGGCGTTGCAGCCCTGGCGAGCTTGCGCACCAGTTTCGACAGCCGGTCCTCGTCACGTCGCAGGTCGGCGATCTCGCGACGTTGCCGCGCCACGGTGGCCGATGCGGCCGCGAGGATGTCGCGCCGCGCTGCCTGCTCGGCCTCCAGGGCTTTGCGCTGCTCGGCCTGCCTGGCCTCGATGGCCGCCAGTTCCTCGCCGCGTAAGCGGGTTTGCTCGCCGATGCGTTCGAGCGCTCTCAGGTTGTGGCGCAACTCGGCCATGAGCGCACCGCGGGCGCGGGAGACGTATCCCATGTAGCGCAGGTCGCGACCCACGTCGCCGGGGTCGCGCCCGGATAGCACTATGCGCATGGGTTCCGCGCCGCCGTAGATGTAGCGATGGCGCAGCAGCCGCGCCAGAGCGTCGCGATTGCGCGCAAGCCGGGCGCGGGCTGCCGCGGCGTCCCGGGCGAGCGCGTCTAGGGCGCCCTGCACGCTGTTGCGCTGGGAAGCCAGTTCCCGCAGGCGGCGGTTGGTGGCGCTGATGGCATGCTCGGAATCGCGCAGACGACGGACCGCATCGGCACGGCTGTCCTCAGACGAGCGAAGCTCTTCGCGCAGCGCCTCGATGCGGCCGCGTACCGCCTCCAGGTCCTGCCTGGGCGCCGCCGGCGCTGCGCCGGCAGCCAGCGCGGCGAGCAGCGCGACGAGCAGCCGCGGCGGCTTCAGGCCTGCGCCTTTCCCTGCGCGGCCACGATCTGCACGCGCGCTTCGATCGCGTCGGCATCGCCGAGGTAATGGTGGCGCAGCGGAGAGAGGTTGTCGTCTAGTTCATACACCAGCGGCACGGCGGTGGGAATGTTGAGCCCCACGATGTCATCGTCCGACACGCCGTCCAGGTACTTGACCAGTGCACGGATGGAATTTCCGTGGGCCGCCACCAGCACGCGCCGCCCCTGGCGAAGCGCCGGCGCAATGGTGCCTTCCCAGTAGGGAACCACCCGCGCCACCGTATCCTTCAGGCATTCGGTGGAAGGTAATTCGTGGGGGGCCAGCGCTGCGTAGCGCCGATCTCCCCCCGGCGCGCGCCCGTCGCCGTTCGCGAGCGGAGGCGGAGGCGTGTCGTAGCTGCGGCGCCACGTGAGCACCTGCTGCTCGCCGTACTGCGCCGCCACCTCGGCCTTGTTCAGCCCCTGCAAGGCGCCGTAGTGGCGCTCGTTGAGGCGCCACGAATGGCGTACCGGGAGCCACATGCGGTCCATTTCGTCCAGCGCGATCCACAGCGTCCGGATGGCCCGCCGCAGAACCGACACGTGCGCTTCGTCGAAGTCGAAGCCTTCCGCTCGCAGCAGCCGCCCGGCCTCGACGGCTTCCTCGCGGCCACGCTCGGTCAGGTCCACGTCCGTCCAGCCTGTGAAGCGGTTTTCCCGGTTCCAGGTGCTCTCGCCGTGGCGCAGCAGGACGATGCGATGGGGCATGCCGGGTGTCTCTCGTTGGATAGCCGAATATGTCTGATTCTAGCCTGCGGAGGGCAAGCGCAGGCTTTCTCGGTTTGGCGCTGCCGGGGGCGCTCGCCTAGAATCAGGGGTTTTGCGAGAAGCCGCTGGCGCCAAATGCCCGTCGGCGCTGGGGTTCGCGGCACCGCCGCCGGTCGCCGTGGCGGATTCATACAAAGGAGTGCGACGTTGGAATTCGTGCAGGACAACATCTGGCTGATCCTGATCGCCATGGCGAGCTCCGCGGGTCTGGTATGGCCGTCCATCGCCCGCCGCCTGTCGGGCATCCCGCAGGTGGGCGTTGTCGAGGCGGTGACGCTCATCAACCGGCGCGACGCGGTGGTGCTGGACGTGCGCGAGCAGTCCGAGCACGACCGTGGCCGCATCACGGGCGCCCGGGTCATTCCGGCCGGCCAGCTCAAGACCCGGCTGGGCGAACTGGACAAGTTCAAGCAGCGTCCCATCGTGGTCCACTGCGCCACGGGCAGCAGATCGCAGGGGGCCGCAGCCATCCTCAAGGGGGCGGGTTTCAAGGAGGTCTTCAACCTGCAAGGCGGGATGGGGGCCTGGCAGCAGGCGGGTATGCCCGTGGAGAAGCCGTAATGCCGCCGGTGCTGATGTACTGCACGGCGGCATGCCCGTACTGCATCGCCGCGGAGCGGTTGCTGGCCGCCAAGGGCGTAGACAACATTCAGAAGATCCGCGTGGACCTCGAACCGGGGCGCCGCGAGGAGATGACGGCGCGCACCGGACGCCGTACTGTGCCTCAAATATGGATCGGCGACACCTGGGTAGGCGGCTTTGACGACCTCAGCGCCCTCGATCGTCAGGGGCAGCTCGACCCTCTGCTGGCTCCGCCGCCTGCTTGAGCGGGTCCTCTGGGGAAGGAGCGCTGCGATACACTAGACGGCTCTCTCAGGTGTATCCCAACCGGAGCCACGCATGGCCGAACAGCAGGAACCGCAGCCCCAGTTCTCCATCGAGAAGATCTACGTGAAGGACCTCTCGGTGGAGATTCCTAACGCCCCGGCGGTGTTCCTCGATCGCGAGCAGCCGCAGCTAGAATTTACCTTCCGCAATCAGGGCATGGCGCTTGGCAACGACTTCCACGAGGTGGCGCTCACAACCACGGTTACAGCGCGCCTCGGCGAGAAGACGGTGTTTCTGATCGAAGCTACCCAGGCGGGCATTTTCCTGATGCGCGGCATCCCTGATTCCGAGGTGGAGCCTGTCTATGCGGTCACATGCCCCACCATCCTGCTTCCGTTTCTGCGCGAGACCGTGTGCGACATGTCGGTGCGCGCGGGTTTCCCGCCGGTGTTCCTGGCGCCCATGAACTTCGACGCCTTGTTCCGGCAACAGCAGGCCGCGGCGGTCCAGGCCGCACCTGGCGCCGCCCACTGACGGCGATGGCCTTGGCGCGCTCTCGCCGCGCCGCCCTGGCGACAGGCGCGCTTGCGGCGTGCTTGGCGGCGCACGCGGCCGGCATCGACTATCGCAGCGTCGGTGAGGCTCCTGCGGTGCTCTACGACGCCCCCTCGGCGAAGTCCGTGCGCCAGTTCCTCATCAGCCCGGGCTCGCCCGTGGAGGTGCTCACCGAGGTGCAGGGGTGGGTCAAGGTGCGCGATTCCGGCGGTCGCCTGGGTTGGGCCGCGAACACCGCGATCGATGTGCGCCGCACGGTGGTGATCACGCAGGATGCGGCGGTGGCGCGCTCCGCTGCCGCCGATTCCGCCGAGGCGGTGTTTCGCGCTCGCCGGGGCCTGATTCTGGAACTGCTGGAAGGGGCTGGTGCCTGGGCGCGTGTGCGGCACCGGGACGGCCTGACCGGCTACGTGCGCGTGAGCGCGCTGTGGGGGCTGTGAGCATCGCCGTCCTGGGGGCGGGCGCCTGGGGAACGGCCTTTGCGCTGGCCCAGGCGCCCCGGCATACCGTGACGTTGTGGTCATGGCAGACCGAGCACTGCGACGCGCTGATCCGCGAACGGGAGAACCGCGCCTTTCTCCCTGGACATGCCTTGCCCGACGCGGTGCGTGTCGATGCCGATTTAGGGCGCGCGCTGCGAGGCGCGGAGCTGGCCGTGGTGGCCACGCCAACGGCGGGATTGAGGCAAACACTGTCGGCCATGCGGGCTGCGGGGTCGGTAGCGCCGGTGGTATGGCTGTGCAAGGGGTTCGAGACCGGCACGGCATGTTTCCCCCACGAGGTGGCCTCGGCCGAGCTCGATGCATCGACGCCGCGCGGCGCGCTGTCCGGGCCGAGCTTCGCGGAGGAAGTGGCGCGGGGCCTGCCCGCTGCCGTGACCCTGGGGTCGTCGGACGCGGCCTTCGCGGAGCAGGCCGCGCGCATGCTGAACGGCCCGCGGTTGCGCATCTACTGCACCGATGACCTGCCAGGGGTGGAACTCGGCGGCGCCGTGAAAAACGTCCTGGCCATCGCCGCGGGCGTGTCTGACGGCTTGGGTCTGGGTTTGTCCGCGCGGGCGGCGCTCATTACCCGTGGCCTCGCCGAAATGACGCGGCTCGGCGTGCGGCTGGGCGGACGGGTGGAAACCTTCCTCGGCCTCGCCGGGGCCGGCGACCTGATACTCACCTGCACCGGCGATCTGTCCCGGAATCGGCGCGTGGGACTCGCCCTGGCGCTCGGCGAGCCGGCTGAGCGCATTGTTTCCGAACTAGGACACGTGGCAGAGGGCGTGGCAAGTGCCCGGGAAGTGCTGCGGCGCGCCCGAGATTGCGGCGTGGAGATGCCCATCAGCGAGGCAGTGTGCCGGCTTCTTGATGGCGAGCTGCGCGCCCCCGAGGCTGCGGAAATTCTTCTGCGCCGTGATCCGAAGGCCGAGTTCCCGTCCTGGGTGGCGCAGTGGACCGGGCCTGCAGCGGAGGCCTGAAGGCCGACTTCGGGTCGAGTGAAACCCCGGGCGGCGCCGCGCGCACTCAGCCGGGTATGGTGCGCGCCACTACCCAGACCGATATCTGCCGGGCGCCAGCGGCGTGCAGGGCGCGAGCGGCCTCTCGCAGAGTGGCTCCCGTGGTCATGACGTCATCCACCAGGGCGATGTGTTGTCCGGCCAGCGGTCGCACAGCGAGAAACGCGCCGCGCACGTTGGCGGCGCGCGCGTCCAGCGGCAGGGCGGCCTGGGGGCCCGCGTCCATCGGCCTGTGCAGGGTGGTCGGATCCACAAGGGACGAAAGCGCAGCCGGCAATGCGCGGGCGATCTCCATGCTCTGGTTGAAGCCCCGGTCCCGCAACCGTCGCCGCGAAAGGGGCAGGGGCACCACCACGTCGGGCATTTCCGACCCCGACAGGGAGTGCGCCAGCACGCTGGCGAGCGCGGGCGCGCATTCGAGCCGTCCGCCATACTTGAGGGCCTTGACCAGCGCGTCCACGGGGTAGGCGTAGGCGCAGCCAGCCACCGCTCGCTGCCACGGCGGGGGGTCGCGCAGGCAGGCGGCGCACATTGAGCCAGCCGGTGAGGGAAGGGCGCAGGTCGCGCAGACGGGCGTGGGTACGGCGGGCAGTTCGGCATCGCAGTCGGCGCAGAACTCTCCATCGGCGGCACCGCCGCACAGCAGGCAGCGCGCCCCCAGCAGGCTGCGTGCGAGCTGGCGCAGGCGGTTCATGAACTCGACGCGTAGCGCGCTTCGCATTGGCGGACGCGCCATGGAGGATCAATGCTGGAAGATGGAGGCATCGATGCGCGGCACGTGAGGTGGGCGCGGGAGCGCGGCGCGCCCGGGTATGAGCGAGCGGCAGTGCTGCCTCGCGAAGTGGGGGCGCGCATGATCAGCCGCCTCGATCTGGTGCGATTGCCGCCAGGTGCCGTGGCCGACCTTGGCTGCGGGATGGGAGAGGGCTTGCGCATGCTGTCGCGGCGCCTTGGCGACCGGCTGGTGGTGGGCACGGACGACGCCGTGGAATTGCTGCCGCTGTGCCAACCGCCTGCCCTCGGGCGTCTTTGGCAGCGGCTTGCGGGTGGTGCCAGCCACCCGGTGGCGGCGCATCCGCATCGATTGCCATGGCGGCCGGGCAGCGTTGCGCTGGTCTGGTCGAACCTGGCGTTGCACGCCTTCGCGCGCCCGGCCGAGGTGCTCCGCGAGGCGCTGGTAGCGCTGCGGCCGGGTGGCCTGCTGAGTTTCAGCACCCTGGGCCCAGACACGCTCCGGGAGCTTCGCACGAGCTGGGGGCCGGAGGGCGGCCTGCGGGTGCACACCTTCATCGACATGCACGACCTGGGAGACGCCCTGGTGCAGGCTGGTTTCGCCGACCCGGTGATGGACATGGACTTGATCACCCTCACATTCGACACCGTGGAGGCTCTGGCCGGCGAGCTGCGGCACCTTGGCTGGACGAACGCCCTGCGCGCAAGGCCGCGCGGGCTTACCGGACCGAGGCGCTGGCAGGCCATGGTCCGCGGCTACGAGCGTCTGCGCGTGGACGAACGACTGCCGGCGAGCTTCGAGATTGTCTACGGGCACGCATGGAAGCCCGAGCGGCCTCGCCGTACCTCCGACGGCCTTGACGTGGTACGGGTCCATCGGCGAGCCTCGGCATGAGGCAGGCAGCGGGTGGACGAACGCCGTTTGTCCATGACCCACAAGGCTTTTCTGCATTGGCGCGCGGCTTTCGTCTTGCCGCTGGTTTGGGCCGCGTGCTACATTTGCGCGCCTGTAGAGGGCTTGATGAAACTCGTGAATTCGAGTGTCGCCTCGGGGTGGGGCGGGACGAGAAACAAGAAATGGAACTGGCGATCCATCCCCCGCTTGCGGACGACTACCTGGTCGTGGCGAAGCGCAACGACTCGCTGTCCCCCATGGGCAGGCGCGCGTTTCTGCTTTCCATCGCAGTGATCTCCCTTGCGGTTGCTGTGGCCATGGGCTTTCACGGCGCTTGGTTCGTCCTGCCTTTCGCGGGCCTTGAGATTGCTTTGCTCGCGGCCGCGTTCTGGTACGTAGAGCGCCATGCGGGCGATGTTGAAATCATCCGGCTGCGCGGTCATTCTCTGCTTCTCGAGCGGTGTAGCGCGGGGCGGGAGGAGCGTCACGAATTTAACCGCGCCTGGGCGCGGGTAGAGGTGCGGCGCGGGCGTGGAGGCAAGGCGGCGTTGGCGCTTCGCTCGCACGGCAAGGCAGTATGTTTCGGCGAACTGCTCACCGACGAGCAGCGTCTCGTGGTGGCAGGCGAGCTCAGCAGACGGCTCGGTGGCAAGTAAACGACAACGGGGAGTTGGGGGAATGATGAAGAAGTCTCTGGGCGCTGCGCTGGCCGGGATGTCCCTTTGGGCGGGAGCGTTGCTGGCGGCCGAATCCAAGTTCAACCTGCAGCCGCCCAAGACGGTCATCGCGGAGGAGATCTACTCTCTCCACACCATCATCATGGTGATTTGCGCCATTATTTTCGTGGGCGTCTTCAGCGTGATGTTCTACTCGGTATTCAAGCACCGGAAATCCCTCGGCTACAAAGCGGCGCACTTTCACGAGAACACCCTGGTCGAGGTGGTGTGGACCATCATCCCCTTCGTGATCCTCATGGGCATGGCCTATCCGGCCACCAAGACTGTGATTGCCTTGAAGGACTCCAGCAATCCCGACCTCACCATCAAGGCGACGGGTTACCAGTGGAAGTGGGGCTACGAGTACATCAAGGGCGAGGGCGACCTGGCGGGAGTGGGCGACGGCATTCAGTTGTATTCCAATCTCGCCACCCCCAGGGATCAGATCTACAGCAAGACCGTAGCGAAGGGCCCCGACTACCTCCTTGAGGTCGATACCCCTCTGGTGGTTCCGGTGGGCAAGAAGGTGCGCATTCTGACCACCGCCAACGACGTGATTCATGCGTGGTGGGTGCCCGCATTCGGTGTCAAGCAGGACGCGATCCCGGGCTTCATCCGCGACACTTGGTTCAAGGCCGATACGACCGGAACGTTTCGCGGTCAGTGCGCCGAGCTGTGCGGCAAGGAACACGGCTTCATGCCCATCGTCGTGAAGGTGGTGAGCGTGGAGGAATTCAAGACCTGGGCGGTCAGCAACAGGGTCAAGGTTGCCGCCGGTCCTTCGGAGACGGTGGTGGATGCGGCCCCTGCCGTTCCCGTCCAGGTGGCTGCCGCAGAACCGGCCAAGGCTGGCAAAGCGGACGGCAAGAAGGTCTACGAGGGCCTCTGCGCCGCCGGCCATGCCACCGGCGCGGCCGGTGCCCCGAAGACGGGCGACAAGGGGGCCTGGAAGCCGCGTCTCGCCCAGGGTGCAGACACGCTGCATCAGCACGCAATCAAGGGTGTTCGCGCTATGCCGGCCAAGGGCGGCAACCCGGGCCTTTCCGACGACGAGGTGTCGGCAGCTGTGGATTACATGGTGGCCCAGTCCAGATGACGTCCGTCGCCAGCACCGTTTTCAAGTAACTGTAGCTTTCCAGGAGAACCCGAATGGAAGCCGTACACGGTCACGCACACGATCCCGACCACGCGCACGACCACCCCTCCGGCCTGACGCGCTGGCTGACCACCACCAACCACAAGGACATCGGCACGCTGTACCTCTGGTTCAGTTTCGCCATGTTCATCACCGGCGGTCTCCTGGCACTGGGGATCCGCGCCGAGCTGTTTCAGCCTGGCATGCAGTTGTGGAAGCCCGAGTTCTTCAATCAGCTCACCACCATGCACGGGCTCATCATGGTGTTCGGGGCGATCATGCCGGCCTTCGTGGGGTTCGCGAACTGGCAGATCCCGATGATGATCGGCGCCTCGGATATGGCGTTTGCGCGCATGAACAACTTCAGCTTCTGGCTGCTGCCACCGGCCGCGGCACTGCTGGTGGTTTCGTTCTTCGTGCCTGGTGGCGCCACCGGCGCGGGCTGGACACTCTACGCGCCGCTCTCCGTGCAGCAGGGCATGGGGATGGACCTGGCGATTTTCGCGATCCACATCATGGGCGCCTCGTCCATCATGGGGTCCATCAACATCATCACCACCATCCTGAACATGCGCGCGCCGGGCATGACGCTCATGAAGATGCCGCTGTTCGTGTGGACCTGGCTGATCACTGCCTACCTGCTGATCGCGGTGATGCCTGTGCTCGCAGGTGCCGTCACCATGCTGCTCACCGACCGGCACTTCGACACCCACTTCTTCAACGCCGCGGGCGGCGGTGACCCGGTGCTCTACCAGCACGTGTTCTGGTTCTTCGGGCACCCCGAGGTCTACATCATGATCCTGCCGGCCTTCGGCATCGTTTCCCAGGTGATTCCCGCGTTCGCGCGCAAGCCGCTGTTCGGCTACTCTTCCATGGTGTACGCCACGGCGTCCATCGCCATCCTGTCCTTCATCGTGTGGGCACACCATATGTTCACCACCGGCATGCCGGCGGCCGGGCAGCTGTTTTTCATGTACGCCACCATGCTGATCGCGGTTCCCACGGGCGTTAAGGTGTTCAACTGGGTTGCCACCATGTGGCGGGGATCCATGACCTTCGAGACGCCCATGCTGTTTGCTGTGGGCTTCATCTTCGTGTTCACGATGGGCGGGTTCACCGGTCTGATCCTTTCGGTCACCCCCGTGGATATCCAGTTGCAGGACACTTACTACGTTGTGGCCCACTTCCACTACGTGCTCGTCGCTGGCTCCTTGTTCGCCATCTTCTCCGGCATCTACTTCTGGCTGCCCAAGTGGACGGGCCACATGGTGGACGAGAGGCTGGGCAAGCTGCATTTCTGGTGTTCCATGATCTTCTTCAACGTGACCTTCTTCGTGATGCATTTCCTGGGCCTCGCAGGCATGCCGCGCCGCATCCCCGACTACTCCACTCAGTTCGCCGATTTCAACGCGATTGCCTCTGTGGGCGCCTTCGGGTTCGGACTGTCGCAGCTGATTTTCCTGGCGGCCGTGCTCAAGTGCATCCGCGGCGGCGACAAAGCGCCTGCGAAGCCCTGGGAGGGTGCGGACAGCCTGGAGTGGACGCTTCCTTCTCCGGCGCCCTATCACAGCTTCGAAACTCCGCCTGTGGTGAAGTAATCCCGGAGCATGCGCGGCATGAACACGCTTGATGCACGGCAAGCGCGCAGCGGCAAGTGGCGGACGCTTGCCGTGCTTCTCGCGGTTGTGGTGATGTTCTACACGGCCATCATCATTCATCACTGGTTCTGGCCGGCGCGATGATCGCGGAAAACCGCGTCACGCTAGGTAAGCTCGCGGTGGTGGCCGTGGCGATGTTCGGCTTCGGGTTCGCGCTCGTTCCGTTCTACAAAAAAATCTGCGAGGTCACCGGCATCAACAACCTGCAGATGGCCGACAAGGTAGTTAACACCCAGGTGGACCAGTCACGCACCCTGGTCCTGGAGTTGGATGCCAATCTCCGTAATGATCTTCCGTGGGAGTTTCGCCCTCTGGAGCGTAGCATCCGCGTGCATCCTGGGCAGTTGGCCCAGGTGGTGTTCGAGGTACGCAACAAGTCGGCGGTGCCTGTCGCCGGCCAGGCCATTCCAAGTTACGGCCCGCAACTCGCCGGGCAGTATTTCCGCAAGCTCGACTGTTTCTGTTTCGCCAAGCAGGAACTGGACGCGGGCGAGGTGCGGCTCATGCCGGTCACCTTCGTGGTCCACCCCGACCTGCCGACCGACGTGAATACTGTCACCCTTTCCTACACTTTCTTCCGCATCGAGGGCACGAGCCGCCCCGGTGCTGCTTCTGCCACGACCGTGGGCGGGCGGAGCTAGAACGCCGGGCGAAGGCTACGGCGACAAGACGCACTGTTACCGAGGGGAGCCAGACGACCATGCAACACGCCAACGCCTACTTCATTCCCACCCCGTCCATGTGGCCGGCGGTGGGTTCCGTGGCCCTGCTGTTCTTGGGGTTTGGGGCCGCACTGACCATGAACTCCGTTGCTCCCGGGCCCTGGTTGTTGCTGGTGGGGTTCGCCATCCTGGTGTACATGCTGTTCGGCTGGTTCGGCGTGGTAGCCCGCGAAAGCGAGGGCGGGAAGTACAACAATCAGGTGGACGTTTCATTCCGCTGGAGCATGAGCTGGTTCATCTTCTCGGAGGTGATGTTCTTCGCAGCCTTCTTTGGCGCCCTGTTCTACATGCGTGTGCTGTCCGTGCCCGACCTTTCCCACGGCGCCACGGGCGAGTACCTGTGGCCCGAGTTCAAGGCGGGCTGGCCCGTCTCCGGTCCGCACATCGAAGAAACTTTCACGCAAATGGGCGCGTGGGGCCTGCCTGCTATCAACACGCTGATTCTATTAACCTCAGGCGCCACGGTCACCTGGGCGCACTGGGCGCTCAAGGTGGGGAACCGTTTCCAACTCAATGTCGGCCTCGCCGCCACCATCTCCCTGGGTCTGCTGTTCCTGGGTCTGCAGGCCTACGAGTACTACCACGCCTTCCATGAGCTCAACCTCACCTTGGCCATGGGGGCCTATGGCGCCACCTTCTTCATGTTGACCGGCTTCCACGGCTTCCACGTGACCATCGGCACCATCATGCTGATTGTCATACTTGGCCGGTGTCTTGCTGGTCACTTCAGGCCCGACAATCACTTCGGCTTCGAGGCCGTCTCGTGGTACTGGCACTTCGTGGATGTGGTTTGGCTGCTTTTGTTCGTGCTGGTCTACTGGCTCTAAAACACACCTCGGTACCTATCCGAAGGGGGAGGAGGGTCCCCGTCAAAAACGGGGACGCGACTGTCGCCGCACGCGGGCGGGTGCGGCGTTTTTTTTTACCGCTGGGGCGAGATCCATCCTAGCTTGTAGCTCACCATCAGCACCAGGAACAGCGCGAGGGACAACCCCACCCGCCATGTGAGAGCCCGCACTGTGCGGGTGGTGTTGCCCTTGTCGCGCATGAGAAAGAACAAGGCTGAGCCAAGGCTTGCCAGGATGACCAGCAGAAACACTACGATTACGATTTTCATGGGCCGATTCCAGAGAAGCTTTCAGTCTATCGGAAGCTGCGGGTTTTCATGAAACAACGTGTCGCGCTGATACCCATGGCGGCTGCGGCAGTGGCGTTGTCGGTGACCGTTTCGGCCGCATACTGGCAATTCTCCCGGGGGCTCGACAAGGACCGCATCTCGGCCCAGATCGAGGCCGCCAACGCCGAGGCCTCGCTGACGCTCGGCGATTCGCCTGTGAGCGAGCTTTCGGCGCGGTTCCGGCGCGTAGTGGCCACCGGTCGGTTCGCGCCCCGGGCGCTCGTTCTCGCCGATAACCAGGTGCACCGGAGCACGGTCGGCTACCACGTCTATATGCCCCTGGTGCTCACCGGAAGCAATCGCGCAGTGCTGGTGAAGCGCGGCTGGATCGCCGCAGGGCGGGATCGCCAATCGTTGCCCGACGTTCTTACGCCCCACGAGGAGGTACGGATCGAAGGCCTCGCCCTGCCGGCGAACCGCCGCTTCCTGGAGTTGTCTTCCCAACCGCAGCAGGGCCCTGTCTGGCAGAACGTCACGCTGGACCGCTTTCTCGCCGCCCACCCCATGCCACTGCACGGCTTCGTTCTCGAGCAGCATGGGGCGGGCCCAGACGACGGCCTGATTCGTGATTGGCCGCGCCCCGACAGTGGGGCAGCGAAGCACTACGGTTATGCGTTCCAGTGGGCCGCGCTGTCGGCCTTGATTCTCCTTCTGACGGTGTTCTTCCATGTCCGACGCAGCCGCCGCCCTGAAATCCCGCCGTCGTGAGTTCTGGCTGATTCTTGCCGTGTGCGCCGCGCCGGTGGTCGCGTCCTACACCCTCTACTACCTCTGGAAGCCCAGCAGTTTCCGCAACTACGGCGAACTGGTGGGTCCCACGGCAATCGAGGAAAAGGCCGGCGCCGCCGCAGCCCCGTTGGCGCCGCTTAAGGGCCGCTGGATCCTGGTGATGGTGGACGGCGCCAGCTGTGGCCCCGGCTGTCAGTCCAAGCTCTGGCAAATGCGCCAGGTGCGCCTCACCCAGGGCAAGGAAATGGAGCGGGTGGAGCGTGTCTGGCTGGTGGACGACGGCGGATCTCCCGGTACCGCGCTGTTGCAGGACTACGCCGGCACGGTGGCCGTCCAGTCTCCCTCCCCCGCCCTGCTGGGGCTGTTCACAGCGCCGGCTTCGTCACGCGATCACCTGTATGTCATCGACCCCCTGGGGAACCTGATGATGCGATTTCCTCGTGATGCCGACCCGCAGCGAATCCGCAAGGACCTGGGTCACCTGCTCAAGGTTTCGAGGGTGGGGTGAACATGGATCAGCGCGCTATTTACAGCCGCCTTTCGTGGACCGCATTGGGCTTGGCCTTTGTTGTGGTGGTATTCGGAGCATTTGTGAGGCTCTCGGACGCAGGGCTGGGGTGTCCCGATTGGCCAGGCTGCTACGGTCACGTGGGCGTACCCGCCTCCGAAGCGGCGCTCGCCAAGGTTCGCGAGCAGTTTCCCGACAGCGTTGTCGAACAGCGCAAGGCGTGGATCGAAATGATCCATCGTTACCTGGCGGGCGTGCTGGGGGTCCTGGTTTTGGCTCTCGCCGCCCTGGGAGTTCGGTGGCGCCACGCGCTCGGCCAATCCCCGGCGCTTGCCGTGGGCCTGGTGGTGCTGGTGACCGTGCAAGCCGCCTTCGGCATGTGGACCGTTACCCTGCTGCTCATGCCTGCGATTGTCACCACCCACCTGATCGGGGGCATGACCACGCTTGCCTTACTGGCATGGTTGGTGGCCCGCCAACGGGCTACGGACAAGCTCCTGCCTGCCCGCGGATTGCCGCCGCCGTGGGCATGGGTGGCGTTGATGGTCCTAGCCTTGCAGATTGCCCTTGGAGGTTGGGTCAGCACCAATTATGCCGGCATGGCCTGCCCGGACTATCCCTTATGCCACGGGTCGTTGCTGCCGGAGATGGACTTCGACCACGCCTTTACGCTCCAGCGGCAGCTGGGGGTCACCGCCGCAGGGGAGCCGCTCTCCAACGATTCCCTTACCGCCATCCAGTGGTCGCATCGCAAGTGGGCGCTGGTAGTCCTGGCAGCATTGCTGTTTGCAGCATGGAGAGCGTTGCGGCATCCGGTGACTCGTGGTCCGGGGCTCGCAGTCGGTGGCCTGGTCCTGCTGCAGGTGGCCATTGGCATCGGCAACGTGCTGTGGGTTCTGCCGCTGCCGCTGGCGGTGGCCCATAACGCCGGCGCCGCCGCGCTGCTCGTCATGCTGGTGGTGCTAAACTTCCGCGCCCGCAGCGTTTCATCCTGAGATTTCGTCGATGTCCACCAGTACCGTCCTGCTGCCCAAGTATTCCCGCCTGTACCAGTACTACCAGCTCACCAAGCCGCGCGTGGTTTCCTTGATTGTTTTCACGGCGGTCATTGGCATGTTCCTGGCATTGCCTGGATGGGTCCCGGCAGGGCCGCTGCTGGCTGGCACCGCGGGCATAGCCCTGGTGGCAGGCGCTGCGGCGGTGCTCAATTGCCTGGTGGAGCAGAAGATCGATGCGGTGATGGCCCGGACCCGTGCTCGCCCGTTGCCCATGGGACAGCTCACCTCCTCCCAGGCGCTGGCTTTTTCCGTAGTCATCGGCGGCCTTGGCCTATACATCCTTCACCACTGGTGCAACGCGCTCACCATGTGGCTTACGCTGTGCACTTTCCTCGGCTACGCGGTGGTGTACACGGTGCTCCTCAAGCCAGCCACCCCCCAGAACATCGTCATTGGCGGCGCCTCCGGCGCCATGCCGCCAGTCTTGGGATGGGCCGCCGTGACGGGAAGCGTTTCCCATGACGCGCTCATTCTCTTTCTCATCATCTTTGCCTGGACGCCGCCGCATTTCTGGGCTCTCGCCCTGTACCGCCGCAAGGACTACGCCCGCGCCGGCTTGCCCATGCTACCGGTGACGCATGGCGAGGCCTTCACACGCCTGCATGTGTTGCTCTACACGGTCATCCTGGTGGCGGTTACGCTCATGCCCTTCGCTACCCGCATGAGCGGTTGGATTTATCTGGTGTCAGCGCTTGCGCTAGGTTGCCTGTTTCTCCACTACGCGTGGCGTCTGTGGCGTGACTACAGCGATGCCCTCGCCCAGCGAACCTTCCGCTACTCCATCGTGTACCTGACGGCGCTGTTCGCGGCGCTGCTCGTGGACCACTACGTCCGCTGGTGAGTCGCCTGCTGTGGCAGGGGTGGCTGATCTTGCTGCTGGCGCTGGCCGGTTGCAGTCCGTCTGCGCCGCCTTCCTTCCAGGCTACAGATATCACGGGCGCAGATTTCGGGCGTTCGCTTGCCCTCGTGGGTCACGATGGCCAGTCGCGCACCCTGGCCGACTTTCGTGGCAAGGTCCTTGTCGTGTTCTTCGGGTTTACGCACTGTCCGGATGCGTGCCCAACGGCCCTGATGCGATTCGCCCAGGTGGTCAAGGCTCTCGGCGCCGAGGGGGTGCGCGTACAGGTGGTGATGGTAACGGTGGACCCCGCGCGAGACACGCCGGCCCTCCTTGGGCAATACGTGACCGCCTTCCATCCTGCGTTCCTCGGCCTCACTGGCGATGAAGCGGCCATTGCTGCCACCGCAAGGGAGTTCCGGGTGATCTTCCAGAGGCAACCAGGCGCCAATCCCGAAACCTACACCGTCGACCATTCCACGGCGAGTTTCATCTTCGACCCGCAAGGACGGTTGCGCCTGCTCGTGACTGCGCAGCAGACCGGCACAGCGATCGAACAGGACATCCAGTTGTTGCTCGGCGGGCGCTAGAAGCATCAGCGCCCCCGGGCATGGTGACACCGGAGGCGCTGGATAGCGTTCAGGGGAGCAACGGTCAGGTCATGGCGGCGCGCATCTTTTTCATGGCCTGCGCCTCGATCTGCCGGATTCGCTCCGCCGAGACACCGAATTCCTCAGCCAGCTGGTGCAGCGTTGCCGCCTGTTCATCCTCGCAAAGCCAGCGGGCCTCGATGATCCGGCGGCTGCGGGCATCGAGGCCCGCGAGCGCGCGTGTAAGCCCTTCGCCGCGGCGGGTTTCCTGCTCGGCGCGCTCCAGGATGCCTGCCGGTTCGTCATCGAGATCGGTAAGGTAGGCGATGGGGCTGAAGCTCTCGTCGTCATCTTCCGACGAGGACTCGAGCGCTACATCCTGACCCCCAAGGCGGGTCTCCATCTCTACTACTTCCTCGGGTTTGACCCGGAGTTGAGCGGCTACGCTGTCGACTTCTGCGGAAGTCAGTGTGTTGAGGCCCCGTTTCATGCTGCGCAGGTTGAAAAACAGCTTGCGCTGCGCCTTGGTGGTAGCGATCTTGACGATGCGCCAATTGCGCAGGATGTGCTCGTGAATCTCCGCTCGAATCCAGTGCACTGCGAAGGAGACCAGGCGCACCCCCCTCTCCGGGTCGAAGCGCTTTACGGCTTTCATGAGACCGATGTTGCCCTCCTGGATAAGATCTGCCTGAGGCAGGCCGTATCCCAGATAGCCGCGCGCGATAGCCACAACCAGACGCAAGTGCGACAACACCAGCTGACGGGCGGCAAGCAGGTCGTTCTGGTCCCGGAACTGTCGCGCCAGACGGCTTTCCTCCTCCTGGGTAAGCAGTGGAACGTGATTGACCGCGGTAATGTAGCTTTCCAGGCTCGAAGCGCTGGAAATGGAAAACGACGGCACCAAGTTGGCACTCATAGGTATGGTTTCCTCCACTGACGTTAATTTAGCACTCCTTCTTTGAGAGTGCCAATGCCGACGGAAAGTTTCCCTCTAGGGCCCTGCCGGCTACGGGCGAGGATTCATTCGGCGCAAGTGCTCGCTAACAGACAGCCACGCGCCCAGCCAGCCGAGCCCCCCCCCGAGGCCTGTCGAAAGCCACAGGCTGGCCATGTCTGTCGTCGCCGAACCCGTCGCTGGGCCCAGACCGAGGTCAGCCGAGGCAAGGGCGCGCCGCAGCAGGTCGCCACCCACGTAGACCACACCGAATGCCACCAGGCCGCTGGCCAGGCCTTGTAGGGCTCCGAAGTACAGGAATGGCCGCCGGATGAAGGCGTCGGTAGCGCCGATCAGCTTTGCCACCTCGATCTCCTCGCGAAGCGTGAGCACCTGCAGCCGGCTGGTATTGAAACACACCGCGACAAGCGCTATGCCGAGCAGGATGCCAAGGAGAGAGGCTGTCAGGCGCAGGCCGGTTGCCAGAGCCTGCGCCCTTCGCGCCCAGTCTGCATCCAGTTGCACCTGATCCACGCCGGGCCAGCCGGAGGCCTCGTCGCGCAGCTTCTCGAGTGAACCGGTGTCGCCCATGCGTCCCGTGACAATCCACGCATCGGGCAGGGGATTTCCCCCAAGATCGTCCATGAGCTGGGCAATGCTTGCATCGCGACGCAGCGACGCCAGCGCCTGCTCGCGGCTCACGAAGCGCACATCTGCCGCCGCGGGATGGCGTTCGAGGCGTTCGCCCAGTGCCTGGACCATGGCGGGTGCCGCATCCACGACCGCAAAAACGGTCAGCTGCGCGGCCGCAGCAGGACCACGGCCCAGCGCATCCACCGCGTTCGTCAGCGATCGCAGCCCGAGCGGCAGAGCGGCCGCGACACCGATCACTAGCACCGTGAGAACAAATCCGACGGACTGCCCGGCAAGACTCCTTAGCGCCTCCTGCATGGCAAGGCCGTGTTCCCGCAGCCAGGCCCTCATGGCGACGGCACCTGCTCCACGAGACCGGCGCGCAGATGCACCCGCCGCGGCGAAAGCGGCGCGAAAGCCTCCGCGTCATGGGTGGCGATCACCAGCGTAGACCCCACGTCGCGAAAAGCGCTGAGGAGGCTGACGATGTCGCTTGCGTAGGCCGCGTCAAGGTTCGCGGTGGGTTCGTCCGCGAGCACGATGGCGGGGCGATGAACAATGGCGCGGGCGATGCACGCGCGCTGTTGCTCGCCCCCGGACAAGGCTGCCGGCAAGGCGCGCTCCCGGTTCAGCAACCCCACCTTGTCCAGGGCAGCTCGCACGCGGCGCGCCGCTTCCCGCGGTTCGTATCCCGCAATGCGCAGCGGCAGGGCCACGTTGTGGAACAGCGAGCGGTCCGTCAGCAGCTTGTGGTCCTGAAATACCAAACCGAAGTTTCGCCGCAGCCATGGGACGGCCCGTGGCCGCAACGCGGCGACATTCTGGCCGCTCACCACCACGGTTCCTCCTGATGGCAGCTCGATGGCTGCCATGAGCTTGAGAAGCGTGCTCTTACCCGCCCCCGAAGGCCCGCTCACCACCATCACCTCGCCTTGGGCAACCTCGAGCGACACACCGCGCAACGCCTCGACGCCGCCGGGATAGCGCCGCGTGACGCGCGACAGGGAAATCAGCGCAGCGTCGCCAGCCATAGGCCAACACGCGCCAGGCGTACCGGCACGCCGGGGCGCCGCGCGCTCTCAATCGAACAACGCATCCACGAAGGCTGCCGCCTGAAAAGGCCGCAGATCCTCGATACCCTCGCCCACGCCGATGAACCGCACGGGTACGGGCCGCTCCCGGGCGATGGCGGCAATCACGCCGCCCTTGGCGGTTCCGTCGAGCTTGGTGAGCACCAGACCGGTCAACCCCAGCGCATCGTCGAAGGCCTTGACCTGCGCAAGGGCGTTCTGGCCAGTGTTGGCGTCCAGAACCAGGAGCACCTCGTGGGGAGCCCCCGGCAGCGCTTTGGCGGCCACCCGCTTGACCTTCTTCAGTTCTTCCATCAGATGTAACTGGGTGGGTAGCCGCCCGGCTGTGTCCGCCAGGACGACGTCGATGCCGCGCGCGGCCGCAGACTGGATGGCGTCGAACACCACTGCGCCCGGGTCCCCCGACTGCTGGGCAACCACGGTTACACCGTTACGGCGGCCCCATTCGTCGAGCTGCTCCCGGGCGGCAGCGCGAAAGGTGTCCCCGGCGGCCAGCAACACCGAGCGGTCCTCCGCCCGAAGCAATCGGGCGAGCTTGCCGATGGAGGTGGTCTTGCCGGCCCCGTTGACCCCGACCAGCAGGATCACGAAGGGCTTGTGCGATGACGTAACGAGGGGACTCTCGAGTGGCCCGAGCAGCGCCAGCAGTGCGCCCCTGAGGCCTTCGCGCACCCCCGCAGCGTCAGTGGCGCCAGCCTTGCGGGCGCGCTGGCGCGTCTGCTCGATGAGGTGCGCGGCGGCCGGAACGCCCGCGTCGCAGGTGAGCAGAAGTTCCTCGAGGGACTCATAGAGCGCTTCGTCTGCCGCCCTGCCGCCGGAAAAGAGCCTTGCCAGGCCGCCGCCAAGCCGGGCGCGGGTGGCCGACAGGCCATCGCGCAGCCGCTCTCGCCAGGGGCGCTCATCGCGTGCGCCCTCGCCGGCATCGCCCTTGAGGAGACCAAACATGGAAATAAAGTGTCTGCGCCGCCGCTCGCGACGCTCCAGAGAGCGGATCCCGCGTTTTTCAGGTGGCCGAACCGCAATCCCTGCGCCAATCGCAAACCGCGTCCGCGATTCGGCACAGCCGTGTCTGCGTCTCGCCACCCATCGATAAGATTCTATTCCAGTCTCCGGAAGCTCCCCAACATGAAACCGCAATTTCTACTGTTCTCGGCCGCCTGCCTGTGGGTCCCGACCGCTGGCGCCGGCCAGGGCGACCTCCACGAACGCGCCCTGGATAACGGCATGCGGGTGATCATCCTGGAAGATCACCGGGCGCCAACGGTGGCCTCGATGGTCTGGTACCGTGCCGGCAGCATGGACGAGAGCGCCGGCACTACGGGGGTGGCGCATGTTCTCGAGCACATGATGTTCAAGGGCACGGCCGCCAATCCGGGCGATACCTTCTCGCGCACCATCGCCGCCGCGGGCGGGCGCGACAATGCCTTCACTAGCAAGGACTACACCGCCTACTTCCAGCAGTTGCACAAGTCCCACCTGCCCAAGGCAGTCGAGCTGGAAGCCGACCGCATGCACAACCTGGTGCTATCGGACGAGGAGTTCGCCAAGGAGATCCGCGTGGTGATGGAGGAGCGCCGTCTGCGCACCGATGATCAGCCCCGCGCCCTGCTCTTCGAGCAGATGATGGCTGTGGCCTACACCGGCTCGCCCTACAAGTGGCCCATCGTGGGCTGGATGAACGACCTGGAGAACATGACCGCGGAGGATGCGCGCCAGTGGTACCAGCGCTGGTACACGCCGAACAACGCCGCGCTGGTGGTGGTGGGCGACGTGGCTCCGGAGGACGTGTTCGAGCTGGCGCAGCGCCATTTCGGCCCCATTCCCCCCAGGGTTCTGCCGCTGCGCAAACCTCAGGTGGAGCCGCCCCAGCGCGGCATCAAGCGCGTCAAGGTGAAGGGTCCAGGGGAGCTTCCCTACCTTGTCATGGGCTGGCACGCGCCGGTGATCCGCGACGTGAACGCCGACTGGGAACCCTACGCCCTCCAGGTGCTGGCGGGCGTCCTCGACGGCAGCGACGCCGCACGGCTGGACACCAGGTTGGTCAAAAAGGAGCGTCTCGCGGTGAGCGCCGGAGCGAGTTTCGACGCCATCAACCGTGGCCCCGGCATGTTCTTCATGGACGCCGTTCCCGCACCGGGGCGGGACGCCGACGAACTGGAGCGCGAATTGCGTGCCGAGATCCGCAAGGTGGCCGAGCAGGGCGTTCAGGAGGATGAACTCAAGCGCGTCAAGGCCCAGGTGATCGCCAGCCAGGTGTTCCAGCGCGACTCCATGTTCTACCAGGCCATGCAGATCGGCATGCTGCACACCGTGGGCCTGCCCTACGACGCGGGCGACACTTTGGCGCGCAAGCTCAGGGATGTAACCGCCGAGCAGGTCCAGGAGGTGGCTAGACGATATTTCACGGACGACAACCTCACCGTGGGCGTGCTCGAGCCGCAGGGCGGCGCGCGCAAGACCGCAGGCAACTGACGACTTTCCGGGGAACCACCATGAAACCACGTCTTCTCCCCCTCCTGGCCGGGGCCATCGCATGCCTGCTGCCCCTGCGCGCCGCCTGGGCATTGCTGCCCATCCAGCACTGGACGCTCGACAACGGCGCGCGCGTGTACTTCGTGGAGAACCGCGCCCTGCCCATGATCGATGTGAGTGTCGACTTCCCGGCAGGCCACGCGCGAGACACCCGAGCCACCTCCGGTACAGCCAATCTCGCCATCGGCCTGATGCGCATGGGCGCCGGCGGATTGTCCGAGACCGAGCTTTCGGCGCGCCTGGCCGACGTGGGAGCACAGCTGGGCACGCGCTTCGACCCCGACCGGGGGGGCTACCAGCTGCGCACGCTCTCCAGTCCTGCCGAGCGCGAGCAGGCCATGGGAGTGCTGGTCCGGGTGCTGCTCGAACCGGCCTTCCCCGAGCCCGTGCTCACGCGTGAGAAAGACCGCCTGGTGGCAGGATTGCGCGAAGCAGACACCAAGCCCGAAACCACCGCCGAGCGCGCCTTCTCTGCCGCCTTGTTTGCAGGCCATCCCTACGGCCTGCGCGCCTCCGGCGAGGTGGATTCGGTTCAGCGCATCACGCGTGACGACGTGATGGGGTTCTACCGTCGCTGGATGCGCTCCGACTGGGCGGTGGTGGCGATCATGGGCGACCTCTCCCGGGAGGATGCCGACGCACTTGCGCGCCGCCTCACGGCCACGCTGCCGCGCGCCGACGGGCCGCTGCCGGCGCTGCCGGCGGTGAATCCGCTGCCGGGGGCGGCGGAGCGCCGCATCGCGCATCCGGCTTCCCAGAGCCATATCCTCGTGGGCCAGCCGGGGTTGCGCCGCAACGACCCGGATTACTTTCCCCTGTTCGTGGGCAACTACGTGCTCGGCGGGGGCGGTTTCGCGTCGCGGCTCGTGGACGAGGTCCGGCAGAAGCGCGGCCTGGCCTACAGCTCCTACAGCTACTTCGCACCCTACGCGGAACTGGGACCCTTCCAAGTGGGCCTCCAGACCAAGAAGGAGCAGGCCGATGAAGCCCTGGCGGTAGTACGCGAGACGCTGGCGCGCTACGTGCGCGAAGGTCCTACCGAGAAGGAACTGCAGGCCGCTCGCAGCAACCTCGTGGGAGGCTTCCCCCTGCGTATCGACAGCAACCGCAAGATTCACGATTACCTGGGCACCATCGGGTTCTACCAGCTGCCGCTCGACTATCTTGACCAGTTCGTGCCCGCCATCGAGGCGGTGACGGTGGAGCAGGTGCGCGATGCATTCCAGCGCCGGCTCGATCCGGCGCGCATGATCACGGTGGTGGTGGGGCCCGAGCCGCCCAAGCCGTGAGGCGCGCACCCGGCGCCCGAAGCGGCGCCGGCGCGCAGCGCCTGCGCATCGTCGGAGGCACTCACCGCAGCCGGGTGATCGCCTTCCCGGCCGTGGAGGGGTTGCGCCCAACGCCCGACCGGGTGCGTGAAACTCTCTTCAACTGGCTCGGGCAGGACCTCTCGGGGAGATGCTGCCTGGACGCCTTCGCTGGCAGCGGCGCCCTGGGGTTCGAGGCCGCTTCGCGTGGCGCGCTCCAGGTGCTCATGCTCGAAAATCATCCGGCCTGCCGCCTGGCCCTGCAGCAAAACGCCCGCGCGCTGGCGCGCGACGCCGTGTCGGTGGTGGCGGGCGATGCGCTAGAATTCTTGCGCCTCGACCCGCGCCGCTTCGATGTGGTGTTCCTCGATCCGCCTTTCGCGGACACGCAGTACCCTGCGCTGCTGGCCCTGGCAACCGCGCGGGTCGCCGACCAGGGAGATCTGTACGTCGAATCGCCGCGGCCCCAGTCTCCGCCGGCCGGGTGGCTGCTCCATCGCAGCCTTTCCGCCGGGCGGGTCCACGCCCACCTTTTCCGACGCCAGTCGCCATGAAGACAGCGGTTTATCCGGGTACCTTCGACCCGCTCACCCGCGGCCACGAGGACCTCGTCCGGCGTGCCGCCGATCTCTTCGATCGCGTGGTGGTGGCGGTGGCCGCCAGCCGCGTGAAGACCCCGTTTTTCACGCTCGAGGAGCGCGTAGAAATGGCCCGTGAGGTGCTCGCCCCCTTCAGCAACGTGGAGGTGCGCGGCTTCTCGGGCCTGCTGATGGCCTTTCTCAAGGACCTGGATGCCAGGATCATCCTGCGCGGCCTTCGCGCCGTGTCCGACTTCGAGTACGAGTTTCAGATGGCGGGCATGAACCGCATCCTCTATCCCGACGTGGAGACCCTGTTCCTCACGCCAGCCGAGCAGTATCAGTTCATCTCCGCCACCATGGTGCGCGAGATCGCCACCCTAGGCGGAGACGTGGCGCCCTTCGTCAACCCGCGGCTGCTCGAACGGCTGCGCGCCAAGAAGGCCGCCGGGCTCTGACCGCTGTCCCATGGCCCTGCTCATCACCAGCGAGTGCATCAACTGCGACGTGTGCGAGCCCGAGTGCCCAAACGGCGCCATTTCCATGGGCGAGGAGATCTATGTGATCGAGCCGCGCCGCTGCACCGAGTGCGTGGGCCATTTTGCCCAGCCGCAGTGCGTGGAGGTGTGCCCGGTGGATTGCATCGTGGTCGACCCTCGCCATGCCGAAACCAGGGACGACCTGGAGCGCAAGTACCGCGGCCTCATGGCCGAGGGCGCGGCAGCCTGACTCAGCCGCGCTGGCAGCCCGGGCAGAAGTAGCTCGACCGCTGCCCCTGCACCATGCGGCGCACCGTCGTGCCGCAGCGCGGGCAGGGGCGCCCTTCGCGCTCGTAGACCGCATAGTTCATCTGCGCCCAACCGGGCTCCCCCGCACCGTTGACATAGTTGCGCAAGCTGCTGCCGCCCGCCTCGATGGCGCGGGCCAGCGTCTCCTTCACCGCCAGCGCCAGCCGTTCGCAGCGAGTGGCGGACAGACGCCGGGCCGGCGTGGCGGGGTGGATCGCCGCGCGGTGCAGCGCCTCGGAGGCGTAGATGTTTCCCACGCCGGTGACCAGCCGGCCGTTGAGCAGCAACTGCTTGATGGCCACCCTCCGCCCCTGGCTCACAGAACGCAGATAGGCGCCGTCGAACAGATCCTCCAGCGGCTCGGGTGCGGCGGCGGCCAGCAGACCGTGACGGCGCGGGTCGCCCGTGGTGAAGTGCAGGCTGCCGAAGCGGCGCGGGTCGTGATAGCGCAGCAGAGTACCGTCGTCGAGCGCCAGTTCGAAGTGATCGTGCTCGCGCGGGGCAGTGCCCGGGGCTGCCACGCGAAGACTCCCGGACATGCCCAGATGCACGATCAGCCAGCCGCGCTCGGTGCCGATCAGCAGGTACTTCGCTCGCCTGGCCACCACGGTGACGCGTGCGCCGGCGATGCGTGCCTCGATTCCGCTCTCCACCGGCCAGCGCAGGCGGCGCTCGCGCACCGTGAGACGTGTCAGCACCCGTCCGAGCAGATGCGGTTCGAGTGAACGCCGGGTGGTTTCCACCTCGGGCAATTCCGGCACGGCCGATGCCCTCTCAGCGCGGCGGCCCAGGACCGCCCAGCAAGCGCAGGGCCTGATCGGCGGCGAAGCGATACTCGAGCTTCTCGTCGAGCCGCACGAGGAACACGGTGCTGGGCTCCTCGCGCGCCATCAATTCGACCTTCCGGCCATCGGCAAGCACGACCGCGAGCCTGTTGCCGCGCGGTCGTGCGGGTGCCTTGCGGGTGACCAGGCTCGATGCGAACCGCCAGCGCTCGGCCCACTGCTGATAGTCATCCTGGGACAGCGCAGCGGCCTCCCCGGGAGGCGGGGTCTGTTCCCATTTGCCTTCGCGAAGCTCCACCCGGCCTCCCGGCAGCAGGAACCCCACAGGGCGTTCGTCCTCGCCAAACAGGCTCTTGCTGGCCATGGTCTCGTCGCGAGGCGGCAGGCTCAGGCCGACGGAGGGTTGCACCAGGAACACGTGCCCGCCGGCCAGCAGATACTGCTCGCCGGTGACGGGGTTGATGGCGCCAAAGGCCAGCGTTTCGCCGTCCACGGCCAGGCGTGCCGTGGGCGCATGCAGGTCGAAGCGCTCCAGATCCTCGGCCGGCAGGCGCGTGCGCGAGCGTGCCTTGAGCACCTCGATCAACCTCTCCACCCGCACGGCGTCGGCGCGTGCCTCCACGGGCGCCAGTTGGCGCCAGCCCGCCGGACTGCGCTCGAGCATGATGTCGGGCACGCCGGGGCGCTCGATCCGCACCGACCTGGCATCGGCGGGCCTGGTAGCGGAGACCGCAAAGTCCGGCTCAACGGACTTTGCCGCAGGCCGCAGCCACAGCCAGAGGCCCACGGCCGCCACCAGCAACGCGAGCGCGGCGTTGGTGAGCAACGCGCGATTCATGGTGTGGGGGTCTTCAGGCGCGGCGCCGCCGCCACCAGATCATGCCGCCGGTGAACAGAAAGGCGAGCGGCACCGCCACCAGCGATGCAATGGCGATGAAGGCAAGCCACGCTCGCGAGGGCTTCACATCGCCGTCCACCCGCGAGCGCGGTTGCAGCGTCACCAGGCTGTCGTCGCCGGAGAGCCAGTTCACCACGTTCACGCCCAGGTCCAGGTTGCCCAGCAGGCCTGCGTAGGTATTGGCGAGAAAGTGGCCGCTGCCGGCCACCACCACGCGCTGCGGCTTGCCGTTCACGTCGCGTTCTAGCGCGGCCATCACCGTCACCGGGCCCGGGGTGTCGCGGTTGCGGTCGAAGCCCACGCGATCGTCGAGCGCGCCGGTTTCCACCCAGCCCGTCTGGGCCGCCTCCACCAGCGGCGAGAAGCGCCACAGCGTGTTGGCCTCGTCAAAGGCGATGCGCCGGGCGAGGGGGAAGGCGGTGCTCATCGCGAAGCTGCTGGTGAGAACGTGGCGCGGATAGGCCGAGGCGATTGCCAGGGTGGCCGAGGCCTTCAGTTCATTGGCCGCCGGGTCGATCACCACGCCGGGAGACAGGCGCAGGCCGAGGGAGTCCGCCACCGGCTGAAGTCCCCGCAGGGGTTCCTGGTCGATCATCCAGAACAGGTTGCCGCCGCCGTCGAGCCACTTGCGGATGCGCGCCACTTCCACTGGCAGCAGGTCTACCTGCGGGCTGGCGATCACGAGCAGGGCGGCGTTGGCTGGCACGTCCGGCACGGTGGCCAGGGAGAAAGGCACGGGCCGCAGCCCTTTCTGGGCAAGCCGCCTGCCGAACTCGCCCAGGTCGTGGTTGGCGCCGCCGTCGGGCTTGCGCTCGCCATGCCCGTCGAGGAACAGCACCTGCCGCTCCGCGCCGCGTGCCAGGCGCGTGAGCAGGGTGGTCAGCGCCTGCTCATCCAGGGCCGTGAGGTGTTCCGAACGGCCCTGGTACTCCACCACCATCTCGCCGTTCATGCGGATGTTCGCCGCGCTCGCTGCCTTGGGCTGCTCGCGGGGGTCGATGAACGACAACGAGATGTCACCCTTCACCCGCCGGTAGCGGTCGATGAAATTGGAGATGCGCTTGCGGATGTCGCCCAGTGTGGGATCCTGCAGCGAAGCGTAGGCCGTTATCTTCACGGGTTCCTTCAACGATGCCAGTAGTTGCACGCTGCCCGGGCTGAGCGAATTGCGCGCGTTCTGGGTGATGTCCCACTGCTTCGGATTGCGCCCGGCCAGCACGGCGATCAGCAGCGCGGCAGCCACCATCAGCACGGCGAAAGCGCCGTTCTGGACCATGGCTTGCAGGCGCAGGCGGCGGCTGGCGATCATGAGTAAATCCGGTCCCGGTCGAGCCGCCGCACGGCGAGACCCAGGAACAGCGCCGTGGCGAGAAGGAACCACAGCAGGTCGCCGGTGTTCACGAGGCCATTGGCAAAGGACTGGTAGTGGCTGAGCATGGACACCCAGCGTGTCCAACTCGACGGGTCGGAGGCTCCCAGTCCCGCCACCCAGAGCAGGATCAGCACCGCCAGCGCCGACACCGCCGCCACCACCGGCTGTGCAGTGAGCGATGAGCAGTACAGTCCCACAGCCGCGCACAGCGCCGCCACCAGCAGGGTGCCTGCGGCATTCGCGGCGATCAGGCCGTAGTCCAGCGGGGTGAAGGCCCACAGCGTCAGAGTCATGGCGGTGAACAGCGCCACCGCCAGGGCCAGCAACCCGAACAGCCCGAGGAACTTGCCAAGCACGATCTGGCCGGCGCCCACCGGGGAGGACACCAGCAGCACGAGCGTCTGGTTGCGCCGCTCCTCGGCGATCAGGCGCATGGACATGAGCGGCGTGGCCAGCAACAGCAGAAAGGCCGCGGTGCCGAACACCGGCGCAGCCGCTACCTCGGTGAGGCCCGGCGGATCGGGATACTGCGCCAGCATGGGTGCCCTTTCCAGGTAGCCATCCAGGCCCACCAGGAACACGTAGGCGCAGATCACCTGCAGCACGGCCAGCAGCAGCCAGGCGAGCGGCGTGTGGAACATGGCCGCCAGTTCCTTGCGGGCGATGACGCCGATCATGTCTGCGCCTCCGCCGCCGGCGTCTCGGCCTCGTCGCGCTGGGTGAGCTGCACGAACACCTCCTCCAGGCTGGTCTCCTCGGGCACCAGCGCAACCAGGCCCCAGTCATCTACCACCGAGCGGCGCACGAGCGTCTCGGCGGGTGAGGCACCCGGCTCGTGCACCAGCCGGAAGCGCCCGGGCGCCAGGCTCTCCACGCTGCGCACGCCCGGCACGGCGCGCAGGGTTTCGTCCTCGGGCGGGCGCAGCAGCGTCACCGTCAGGGCTTGGCCGCCTCGCTGGCTGCGCAGCGCCGCGATCGTATCGGCGTAAACCACCCGGCCCTCGTGCAGGATCTGAACCCGGTCGCAGACCGTTTCCACCTCCGGCAGGATGTGGGTGGACAGGATTACCGAGTGGCTGCCCGCCAGCTCGCGAACCAGCGCGCGGATGTCGCGGATCTGGTTGGGGTCCAGGCCCACGGTCGGTTCATCCAGCACCACCAGATCGGGCTCGTGAACGATTGCCTGGGCGATCCCCACGCGCTGCTGGTAACCCTTAGACAGCGTGCCAATGAGGCGTCCGGCCACATCGGCCACGCCGGTTCGCTCCATGGCGCGGGCTGCGGCGGCCGAGGTCTGGGTCCGGCTCACCCTGCGCAGCCTGGCCGCCAAGCGCAGATACTCACGCACGGTCTGGTCGCGGTACAGCGGCGGGGTTTCGGGCAGGTAGCCCACGTGGCGCTTGGCGCCCACGGGGTCTTCCAGCAGGTCGATGCCGCGGATGCGCACCTCGCCGCCGTCAGGCGCGAGATTGCCGGTGATCATCTGGAGCGTCGTGGTCTTGCCCGCGCCGTTGGGGCCCAGCAGGCCGAGCACCTCGCCGCGCGCCACGGTTAGCGAAACATCACGCACGGCGGGGCGCGCGCCAAAGTGGCGCGAGAGGCTGGCCGCATCATGGGTGGGGGCGGGAGAGTCGTTCAAGGGAATAAGGCCTGTGTCGGAATGCCGCGGTGAGGACGGGCTCGAGTGGTCGACCGCCCCTTGGCACCGCCTTGTGAGCGCGCCGCAATATACCTAAACTGCCCGGCCGGTCCAAGAACTCCTCCGGCCGAGCAAGCTCAAAGCGCGAGTCTTTCTCGGCGCATGGCGCCGAGTCCTGCGCTGTGCTCTTGACGCCGGCGCCCATAGGTCCCACTCCGAGGCAGCTTCCATGCGTTTCCTACTTTTCGCCGTGCTCCTGTCCACCGTGGCTCTGGCGGCCTGCGCCCAGACAAAGGTCGGTCCGGCCGCTGCCTCGGGCACCGTCGTGGCGGCCGGTGAGTTGGCTCAGGCGCCCTTGATCATCGATTCGGAAGAGTCGCTCGAAGAGCTTCAGGCGCGCGCCGCCGAGGCCCTGGGCGCCACCGCGCCTTCGAAGCTGCCGCCCAACGAACTGAGCCGCGACACGCTCTACAAGTTCCTTCTGGCGGAGATCGCCGCCCAGCGCGGCAACCTCAGGCTTGCCGCCCGCGCCTATCTCGAGATCGCCCAGGCCACCCGCGACCCGCGCGTCGCCCGGCGTGCCACCGAGCTTGCCACCTCGGGGCGCTTCAACGATCTCGCCCTGGACGCGGCCGGCCTGTGGCTGGACATCGAGCCCTCCTCGGGCCCGGCCCGTCAGGCACTGATAAACGTGCTGGTGAACAGCAACCGGCTCACCGAAGCCAAGCCCTACCTCAGGAAGCTGCTCGCCGCCGACCCGGCGCGCGCCGGCACCATGTTCATGCAGATCACGGCGCTGCTGTCGCGCCATCAGGACAAGAGCGCGGCGCTCGCCCTGATGCGAGATCTTGCCTCACCCTACCCGGCGGTGCACGAGGCGCATTTCGCCGTGGCGCAGATCGCCCTCTCCGCCGGAAAGTTCGACGTGGCCAGCGGCGCGCTGAAGCAATGCCTCAAGCTGCAACCGTCCTTCGAGCCGGCGGCGCTGCTGAATGCGCAATTGCTGGCGCGCGAGTCCAATGCCAGGGCAATTGAATTCCTGTCCGCCTGGGTGGTCGCCAACCCCCAGGCGCGCGAAGCGCGCCTGACCTATGCGCGCCTGCTGGTGGCTGACAGGCAGACCGAGGCAGCGCGGGCGGAATTCCGCAAGCTCGAGCAGGAGGCTCCCAACAACCCCGAGCTGGCCGTCACCATCGGGCTGTTGTCCCTGCAGCTCAACGACCTCGACACCGCGCAGGAGCGCTTCAAGCGGGCGATCGACCTGAACTATCGCGATCCCGACTCGCTGCGCTACTACCTCGGGCAGATCGCCGAGGAGCGCAAGCGCATCGACGAGGCCCTTGGCTGGTATGCGCAGGTGGAGGAGGGCGAGCAGCAGGTGCCCGCGGCGGCGCGCTACGCTTCGATCCTGGCGCGCCAGAACAAGCTGGCGGAAGCGCGCCTGTACCTCAAGTCCGTGACCATCCGGTCGCCCCAGCAGCGCGTGCAGATCATTCAGGCAGAGGCGCAACTGCTGCGCGAGGCCAAGGAATACCGCGAGGCCTTCGAGCTGCTCGGCGCCGCCCTCGAGAGCGACCCGGACAGCATCGACCTTCTGTATGACTCCGCCATGGCTGCCGAGCGCCTTGACCACCTCGACCTGGTGGAATCGCGCCTGAAGCGGCTCATCGCTCTCAAGCCTGACCACGCCCAGGCCTTCAATGCTCTGGGGTATACCTTCGCCGATCGCAACGTCCGCCTGCCAGAAGCGCGCGACTACATTCAGAAAGCCCTGGAACTCGCTCCCGAGGACCCCTTCATCCTTGACAGCATGGGCTGGGTGCACTTCCGCATGGGTAATCCCGACAAAGGGCTCGAGTATCTGCGGCGCGCCTTCGCGCGTCGGCCTGACCCCGAGATCGCCGCCCACATCGGCGAGGTGTTGTGGGCGATGGGCCGCCGCAACGAGGCTGAGAAAACGTGGCGCGAGGCGCTGCAGGCCAATCCCGCCAGCGAAGAATTGCAGGCGGTGATGCGCAAGTTCCTCAACTGAGCCCGTCCCCCTCCATGCCGCGGGCGTCGCGCCGGCGCTTGCTGGTGCTTGCTGCGGTGGCGCTGGCGGGTTGCGCCGCGCCCAGGCGGCGCGCGGGCACGGGGCGGCCCAGCCCTGATGCCTTCGAGTTGCGCGGCCGCCTTGGCGTGCGTCAGGGCGACGACGGATTCAGCGGCGGGCTGCTCTGGCGCCACGCCCGCGGCGCGGATTACGTGGAGTTGCTCAATCCCCTGGGCACCGTGCACGCCCGGCTCAGTCGTGATGCCCTGGGCGCGACGATCGAAACCTCCAATGGCGAGCTGCGCAGCGAACCCGACGCGGCCTCGCTGTCGCGCGCCATTCTCGGATGGGAGCTGCCTCTGGAAGCCTTGCGCCACTGGGCCTTCGGCCAGCCTGCCCCTGGCGCTCCGGCGCAGGTGGAGCGCGATTCCGCGGGCCGGCTGGCGCGGCTCGTGCAGGACGGCTGGGAGGTGCGCTATCCGGCGTGGGATGAGGCGCTGGGCATGCCGCGGCGCATCGAACTTTCCAGGGCGGGCATCAAGGTGAGGCTTGCAGTGACGAGCATCGAGGAGCCCAGGCCGTGAGCGCTGAGCAGGTGTTTCCCGCGCCCGCCAAACTCAACCTGTTCCTGCACGTCGTGGGCCAGCGGCCGGACGGCTACCACGAGTTGCAGACGCTGTTTCGATTTATCGACTGTGCCGATCGCATCGGCCTGTCGGTGCGCGCCGACGGCCTCATCCGGCGCTTGAACGAGGTGCCTGGCGTCGAGCCCGAAGCCGACCTGACTGTGCGGGCCGCCCGGGCGCTACAGGGTGTCACCGGCTGCCGCCTCGGGGCCGATATCCGCGTGGACAAGCACCTGCCCATGGGCGGCGGGCTGGGCGGTGGCAGTTCCGACGCCGCTACCGTGCTGCTGGCCCTCAATCATCTGTGGGGCACGGGTCTGGACCGGGGTGCTTTGCAGGCCATCGGTCTCGCGCTTGGGGCCGATGTGCCGGTGTTTATCTATGGCCGGAATGCCTTCGCCGAGGGCGTGGGCGAGCGTCTTCAGGCCTTTGATCCGGGTGCGGCGTGGTACCTGGTGCTCACCCCGCCCGTGGCCGTTTCCACCGCCGCGATTTTCGCCTCGCCTCATTTGACACGCCATGCCGCTGCCATCACAATTGCGGCCCTTTCAACGGGTTGGCGGCACGGATGGGGTCGAAACGACCTGCAATCCGTGGTGCGCGAACTGGAGGCCGATGTACATCGGGCGCTGTCCTGGCTCGAAGGTTTTGGCCCCGCGCGCATGACCGGTTCCGGTGCGTGCGTGTTCTGCAGCTTCGAGTCTGAAGCGGCCGCGCGCGCTGTGCTGGAGCAGGTTCCTGAAGGTCTGACGGGCTTCGTGGCCCGCGGGCTGGACGAGCATCCGCTTCGCGCGCTCGCCGGCGATTGAGAGGCATCTGGGGAGTCGCCAAGCTGGTTAAGGCACCGGATTTTGATTCCGGCATACGAGGGTTCGAATCCTTCCTCCCCAGCCAAGTTACCGAGGCCGGCAGATCGAAGCCCGCGGCGGGCTGAGGGCAGGCTTATCGGCCCGCCGCGGGCCAGGGTCGTTCAACCGCGGCCCGCGCCGACCGCGGGCTGCCATATTCGGGGGCGCACTTGCTGACAGCGCACGAGCCACGGCGGTCCGTCACGCACACCCATCTCGTCAACGACAGCCTGATGGTGTTCGCGGGCAATGCCAACCCGCGCCTGGCGGAAGACGTGTGCCGCCACCTCAACATTCAGCTCGGGCGCGCCACCGTGGGGCGCTTCAGCGATGGCGAAGTCATGGTGGAGCTGCTGGAAAACGTCCGCGGCCGCGATGTGTTCGTCGTGCAGTCCACCTGCATGCCCACCAACGACAATCTCATGGAGTTGGTGCTCATGGCCGACGCCTTGCGCCGCTCCTCGGCCGGACGCGTCACCGCCGCCATCCCCTACATGGGCTACTCTCGCCAGGACCGCCGGCCGCGCTCGGCGCGCGTGGCCATCAGCGCCCGCGTGGTGGCCAACATGCTGCAGGCCGCCGGGATAGACCGCGTGCTCACCGTGGATCTGCATGCCGACCAGATCCAGGGCTTCTACGACATTCCCGTGGACAACATCTACGCCGCGCCCATCCTGCTGGGCGACATCTGGAAGATCGGCCACGAGAATCTGCTGGTGGTGTCGCCCGACGTGGGCGGCGTGGTGCGCGCCCGGGCGCTCGCCAAGCGGCTCGACTCCGACCTGGCCATCATCGACAAGCGCCGCCCCAAGCCCAACGTGGCCACGGTGATGAACATCATCGGCGACCCCGCCGGCCGCACCTGCGTCATCATGGACGACATGGTGGACACGGCCAATACGCTCTGCGAGGCGGCCGCGGCCCTGAAAGAACGCGGCGCCGAGCGCGTGATCGCCTACTGCACCCACCCGGTGCTCTCCGGCAAGGCCGTGGAGCGCATCCGTAACTCGGTGCTCGACGAACTGGTGGTCACCGACACCATTCCCCTGCGCGAAGACGCCCAGGCCTGCAACCGCATCCGGCAACTGCCCATCGGCAGCCTGCTGGCCGAGACCATGCGCCGCATCAGCAACGAGGACTCCGTGTCCTCGCTGTTCATGGAGTAGCCCCGAGGGCCGCTCCCCCAAGCCCGGGCCGCTCGCGCGGCCCGATTCAGCAACGCGCGCTGCGCTGGTCGCGGCCGGCGCGCAGATTCGGAGAAGTGACATGAAGATCGAAATCACCGCCAACGCGCGGACCGAGGAAGGAACGGGTGCGAGCCGCCGCCTTCGCAACCGCGGCTTCACGCCCGGCATCGTCTATGGCGCCGGCAAGCCCGCCCAGCCCATCCAGCTCGACCACAACGCCCTCACGCGCCACCTGAAGATGGAGGCTTTCCACGCCTCCATCCTCACCATGAAGCTGGGCGAGCACAGCGAGCAGGTGCTGCTGCGCGATGTGCAGATGCACCCCTTCCGCCAGATGGTGCTGCACGTGGACTTCCAGCGCGTGGCCGCCGACCAGAAGATCCACATGAAGGTGCCGCTGCACTTCGTGAACGCCGAGAACGCCCCTGGCGTGAAGTTCGGCCACGGCATCATCAGCCACGTGCTCAACGAAATCGACATCGCCTGTCTGCCCGCGGCGCTGCCCGAGTTCATCGAGGTGGACCTGGGCGCCATCGAGCTGGGCCAGTCGGTTCACCTGGCTGATCTCAAAATGCCCGCGGGCGTGGAATCGGTGCAGTTCAGCCGCGGCGACAACGCCGTGGTGGCCACCATCCAGGTGCCGCGCGGCGAGGTGGCCAAGGAAGAGGGCGGCCAGGCAGCCTCGGCTGTTCCGGCCTCCGCGCAGAAGGCGGAGACCAAGGCCGAAGCCAAGCCCGCTGCCAAGCCGGCCGCCAAGCCCGCCGCCAAGAAGTAACCGGCCCGCGCCGCGTTCCTCGGGCCCGCGCCGGGACACCTCCCGCCGCGGGCCCGATTCCTTGCGCGCCCCCTCATGCGACTGCTGGTCGGCTTAGGCAACCCCGGCCGCGAATACCAGGCCACGCGCCACAATGCGGGCTTCTGGTTCGTGGATGCCGTGGCCCATACCCATGGCGCGAGCCTGCGCGCCGAGGCGCGCTTCCACGGTCTGACAGCGCGGGTGTCCCAGGCCGGGCACGAGTGCTGGCTTCTGGAACCCGGCACCTACATGAACGAGTCGGGCCGCGCCGTGGCAGCGCTGGCGCGCTTCCACAAGATCGAGCCCGCGGACATCCTGGTGGTGCACGATGAACTCGACCTGCCCCCGGGCGGGGTGAAGCTCAAGCGCGGCGGCGGCGCTGCCGGGCACAACGGCCTGAAGAGCATCATCGCCCACCTGGGCGCGGAGTTCTGGCGGCTGCGCATCGGCATCGGCCACCCGGGCGAGCGCGACGCGGTGATCCGCTACGTTCTGGAGAAACCGCGGCGCGAGGAGCAGGAACTCATCGACGAGGCATTGCAACGCGCCCTTTCCGTGTGGCCGCGTCTGCTGGAACACCGCCCCGAGGCCGCCATGCTCGAACTGCACACCCGGCGCTAAGGCGCGCCCTCCCCACCGCACGGCAACACCGTCCCTTCCCAGGAGCCTCTCGCATGTCCCTCAAATGCGGCATCGTCGGCCTGCCCAACGTGGGCAAGTCCACTACCTTCAACGCGCTCACCAAGGCGGGCATCGCCGCCGAGAACTATCCCTTCTGCACCATCGAACCCAACGTGGGCATCGTGGAGGTGCCCGATCCGCGCCTCGCGCGGCTCGCCGCCATCGTCAAGCCCCAGAAGGTGATCCCCGCGGTGGTGGAGTTCGTGGACATCGCCGGCCTGGTGGCCGGGGCCTCCAAGGGCGAGGGCCTGGGCAACCAGTTCCTGGCCAACATCCGCGAAACCGATGCCATCTGCCACGTGGTGCGTTGTTTCGACGACGCCAACGTGGTGCACGTGGCGGGCAAGGTGGACCCGGTGTCCGACATCGAGGTCATCAACACCGAGCTGGCCCTGGCCGACCTGGCCACGGTGGAAAAGCAACTGGCCAAGTATTCCAAGGTGGCCAAGGCCGGCGGCGACAAGGAAGCCCAGCGTCTGGTGGCGGTGCTCACCAAGCTGCAGGCCGCGCTGGACCAGGCAAAGCCCGCCCGCACCGTGGACCTGTCAAAGGAAGAGCAGGCCGTGGCCAGGCCGCTGTTCCTGCTCACCATGAAGCCCACGCTCTACTGCGCCAACGTGGCCGAGGGTGGCTTCCACCACAACCCGCTGCTCGATCGCGTGCGCGAACACGCCGCCCGCGAAGGCGCCCCCGTGGTGGCCATCTGCGCCGCCACCGAGGCGCCGATCGCCGATCTGCCCGACGAGGACAAGATGGTGTTCCTGGCCGACATGGGCATGGAGGCGCCGGGCCTGACCCGCCTCCTCCGCGCCGCCTTCGAACTGCTGGGTTTGCAGACCTACTTCACCGCCGGCGAAAAGGAAGTGCGCGCCTGGACCATCCACATCGGCGACACCGCGCCGCAGGCCGCGGCAGTAATCCACACCGATTTCGAGCGCGGATTCATTCGCGCCGAGGTGATCGCCTTCG
>DAIPHN010000005.1:0-36485 GCA_036771335.1 Burkholderiales bacterium | reverse complement strand
GGTTGGTGGCGGCGATGACGATCACGCCCGAACTGGCTTCGAAGCCGTCCATTTCGACCAGCAGCTGGTTGAGGGTCTGTTCACGCTCGTCGTTGCCGCCGCCAAGGCCAGCGCCCCGCTGGCGGCCCACGGCGTCGATCTCGTCGATGAAGACGATGCAGGGCGCGTGCTTCTTGGCCTGCTCGAACATATCGCGCACGCGCGCCGCGCCGACGCCCACGAACATTTCCACGAAATCCGAACCGGAGATGGAGAAAAACGGCACCTTCGCCTCGCCGGCGATGGCGCGGGCAAGCAGAGTCTTGCCGGTCCCGGGACTGCCCACCATCAGCACGCCTCGCGGAATGCGCCCACCGAGTTTCTGGAACTTGCCGGGGTCGCGAAGGAAATCCACCAGTTCCGCAACTTCTTCCTTGGCCTCCTCGCAGCCGGCAACGTCGCCGAACGTGATCGGGTTGGTGCTCTCGTCGAGCATCCGCGCACGGCTCTTGCCGAAGGAGAAGGCACCACCCCGACCACCTCCCTGCATCTGGCGCATGAAAAAGATCCAGACGCCGATCAGCAGCAACATCGGGAACCATGACACGAAGATGTTCATGAGCAGCGACGGCTCTTCCTCGGGTTTGGCCTCGATGATCACGTTGTTCTTCAGAAGATCGCTCACCAGCCAGGGGTCGGAAGGCGAGTAGGTGGTGAAGCGTCGCCCTTCGGACGACACGCCCTTGAGCACCCTGCCCTCGATGGTGACTTTGGCCACGCGGCCCTTCTTTACCTCCTCGATGAACTGGGAGTACTCCATCTGGGTTTGCGGGCTCTGACGCTGGCTGAACTGGTTGAACACAGTCATGAGCACGAGCACGATGACGAGCCAGATGGCGATGTTCTTGACGAGATTGTTCAAAGTTGCTCCTTGATGCGGTGCCGGCTGGCCGCGCCGCGGTCACTACATCTTGGTCAGATTCTAGTCCTGATTCGTTCCTGTGGCGCCCAACGCCGCGCCGCGCCATCCCCGGGCAAGCAGGTAGGTCTCGGCGCTCCGCCCCCTGGAGGCTTGCGGCTTGCGTGCCGCCACCTGCTCAAACACCTCCTTCAAGCGTTTGGCCAATGCCTCGAACCCCCCCCCATGGAAAGCCTTCACTACCAGGGTGCCATTGGGCCGCAGCCAGCGCTGCGCCGCCTCCAGAGCCGCCTCAGCAAGGCGCTCGCAGCGAGCCCGGTCAACCGGTGCTACTCCTGAGAGGTTGGGGGCCATGTCCGACAAAACAAGGTGGGCCTGCCGGCCGTCGAGCGCCGCCTCGATGCGCCCCAACATGGCATCGTCTTCGAAATCCCCTTGGACGAAGATCACCCCCGGCAGCGGCTCCAGCGGCAACAGATCCACCGCCACCACCCGCCCGGAAGGGCCGACGACCCGGGCCGCCACCTGCGACCATCCCCCTGGAGAAGCGCCAAGGTCGAGCACCGTCATCCCAGGTTGCAGCAGGCGGTCTTTCTGATCCATCTGCAGCAGCTTGAAGGCTGCCCGGGAACGCCAGCCTTCCGCCTTCGCGCGCCGCACCCAGGGATCGGTGACGTGCTCGTGCATCCATGCCTTGCTGGTTCTGGATCGCGACATCGCCTAGACTTCAGCCATTTTCAAGGACTTCCCATGAGTTTGTCAGCCGCGGACCGGCGCGCCCTGAGGGCGCGCGCCCACGCCCTTGATCCCGTGGTCCGCATCGGCGGCCATGGTCTCACCGCGGCTGTGGAAAAGGAAATCGACCTCAGCCTGAGAGCACATGAACTCATCAAGGTGCACGTGGCGGGCGAGGATCGCCATGGGCGCCAGGCCCTGCTGACTCAGATCTGCCAGGCCACGGGAGCCGAGGTTGTGCAGACCATCGGCAGGATGCTGGTGCTGTGGCGCGAGTCTCCCCGCGACACGACGCCCTTGCCCGCGAAGCCGCGCCGGCGCGGCATCCGCATCTCGAAGCGAGCCTTCCAGGATCGATGACTGCGGTGCGTGTTGACTACCGAAGCGGCGCCCGTGCCGCCAGCAGCACCATGGGCAAGGCCAGAAGCGCCTGAATCAGATAAAGGACGCTTGCCACGCCGTGCCAGGCGGCAAAGCGGTCTCGCAGCACGCTCTCCATCACCTCTCGCGGCAGAGCTTCGGCCTTGATCGCTGCCAGGACGGGCTGCACGCCAAACTGCCCCACGGCGGTGAGAAGCAGCATCAGCAACACCACCCAGAACAGCCCGGTCTTCAGCGCAGCCGGCCCGGCACGGGCCACGGCGTGAACCAGAACGTATAGGCCGCAACCCAGCCCTACCCACGCGAGCAGGGTGAACATCTGTCCGGCCAGCGCGCCCGCTACCTGCCGGTCAGGGGCGGCGCGGAACAGCAGGGGAGCCACCAGTCCCCCCGCGAACCACAGGCCTCCCGCCCAGAAGGACACCGCGAGGGTGGAAATTGCCGAGAACAGCCGCGCCATAGCCAGTTACCCGAGCCCTAGACGTAGCGAATGTCCAGGATCTCGTACTCCTTCAGTCCGCCCGGCGCCTGCACTTCGGCCAGGTCGCCAGCGTACTTTCCGATCAGCGCCCTGGCGATGGGGGAACTGATGGAAATCTTGCATTGCTTGATGTCGGCCTCGTCGTCTCCCACGATCTGATAGGAAAACACCTCGTCGCTCGACTGATCCTGCAAATCGACCGTGGCGCCGAAGACGCAGCGCCCGTCGGCGTCCAGCAGCCGGGGATCGATGATCTGCGCGTTGGCGAGCTTACCCTCCACCTCGGCGATGCGGCCTTCGATGAAACTCTGGCGCTCCTTGGCAGCGTCGTACTCGGCGTTTTCCGACAGATCGCCGTGCGAGCGGGCCTCAGCGATGGCAGCGATGACCTTCTGCCTCTCCACGGTCTTGAGCTGGTGCAGTTCCTGGCGCAGCTTCTCTGCGCCGACGACGGTGAGCGGGATCTTTGCCACGGGGGCGCCTCCTCAGGTGGCGGGATGGTGCATCAGTGCAGACGCGCGTGCAGGGCCTGTACGGAATACGGCGCCAGCTCGCCCATGCCAAGCATGCCCGCGCAGGCAGCTCGGGCGCCCGCAATGGTGGTGTAGTAGGTCACTCGGGCCTGCAGCGCCGAACGGCGAATGGAGTAGGAATCCTGGATCGCCGTGCGCTGCTCCTCCACCGTATTGACGATGAAGGCGATCTCGCCGTTCTTGATCATGTCCACGATGTGCGGGCGGCCTTCCTTTACCTTGTTGACCGGGACGACGGCGATGCCGTGGTCTCCGAGGAAGCCGGCGGTACCGCGGGTGGCGATCAGCTGGAATCCAAGCTCGGCCAGCGTGCGCGCGACCTCGATCAACTTCGGCTTGTCGTTGTTGCGCACGCTCAGGAACGCACGCCCCGCGGACGGCAGCTTCACACCCGCAGCAAGCTGTGACTTCACGAACGCCTCGGCGAAGCTCTCCCCCACGCCCATCACTTCGCCGGTGGACTTCATCTCCGGGCCGAGGATGGTGTCCACGCCGGGGAACTTGATGAAGGGAAACACCGCTTCCTTCACCGAAAAGTACGGCGGAACCACCTCGCCGCCCACGCCCTGCTGGTCCAGCGTCCGGCCCACCATGCACCGCGCCGCGATCTTGGCGAGCGGCCGGCCAGTGGCCTTGGAGACGTAGGGCACGGTGCGCGAGGCGCGGGGATTGACCTCCAGCACGTACACGGTTTCCCCCTGGATGGCGAACTGCACGTTCATGAGCCCCACCACATTCAGCCCCCTGGCCAGGGCCACCGTCTGGCGCCGCAGCTCGTCCTGCAGCGCAGCCGACAAACTGAAGGGAGGAAGCGAGCAGGCCGAGTCGCCGGAGTGCACGCCCGCCTGCTCGATGTGCTCCATGATGCCGCCCACCAGAACGCGCTCGCCATCGCTGAGCGCATCCACGTCCACTTCGATGGCGTCGTTGAGAAAACGGTCGAGCAGCACCGGGCTGTCGTTGCTCACCTTGACGGCCTCGCGCATATAGCGCTCCAGGTCCGCCTGGTGATGGACGATTTCCATGGCGCGCCCGCCCAGCACGTAGGAGGGCCGCACCACCAGCGGATAACCGATGTCTCGCGCCAAAGCGATGGCCTGGTCGGGGGCGCGCGCAGTGCGATTGGGCGGCTGGCGCAATCCGAGCCGCTCCAGCAAATGCTGAAAGCGCTCGCGATCCTCCGCGCAGTCGATCATGTCCGGCGAGGTGCCGATGATCGGCACGCCATTGGCCTCCAGGTCGCGGGCGAGCTTGAGCGGCGTCTGGCCGCCGTACTGGACGATCACGCCCCTGGGCCGCTCCACGTGCACTATCTCAAGCACGTCCTCCAGCGTGAGCGGCTCGAAATAGAGGCGGTCGGAGGTGTCGAAGTCGGTGGATACGGTCTCCGGGTTGCAATTGACCATGATGGTCTCGAACCCATCCTCGCGCAGCGCAAGCGCCGCGTGCACGCAGCAGTAGTCGAACTCGATGCCCTGGCCGATGCGGTTGGGCCCGCCGCCGAGCACCATGATCTTGTCCCGGCCGCTGGGCCGCGCCTCGCATTCCTCCTCGTAGGTGGAATACATGTACGCGGTGCGCGTGTCGAACTCCCCGGCGCAGGTGTCCACGCGCTTGAAGACGGGCCGGACACCCATTTGGTGGCGTGCGGCCCGCACCGCCGCGTCGGTGGTGCCGAGCAGCCTGGCGAGCCGCCGGTCGGAAAAGCCCTTGCGCTTGAGGGCGCGCATTTCCTCCGCGCCGATGTCCGCGAGCCGGCGATCGTCGAGGTCCATCTCGATGCGAACGATTTCCTCGATCTGGGCAAGGAACCATGGATCGATGTGGGTCAGCGCGTGGACCTCATCGAGCGTGAAGCCGTTCTCGAAGGCGTCGCCCACGTACCAGATGCGCTCGGGGCCAGGCTCGCCCAGTTCGGTCTCGATGACCTCGCGGTCGGTGGTCATCTGGTTGAGCCCGTCCACGCCCACCTCTAGGCCGCGCAGCGCCTTCTGCAGCGATTCCTGGAAGGTGCGCCCCATGGCCATCACCTCGCCCACCGATTTCATCTGCGTAGTGAGGCGCTTGTCGGCCTGGGGGAACTTCTCGAAGGCGAAGCGCGGGATCTTGGTGACGACGTAGTCGATGCTCGGCTCGAAGGAGGCCGGGGTCGCGCCGCCGGTGATCTCGTTGCGCAGCTCGTCCAGCATATAACCCACGGCAAGCTTGGCCGCTACCTTGGCGATGGGAAAGCCGGTGGCCTTGGAGGCGAGCGCCGAGGAGCGCGACACTCGGGGGTTCATCTCCACCACGATCATGCGTCCATCGTGCGGATTGATGGCGAACTGCACGTTGGAGCCGCCCGTCTCCACGCCGATCTCTCGCAGCACCGCAATGGAGGCATCGCGCATGATCTGGTATTCCTTGTCGGTCAGCGTCTGCGCCGGCGCCACCGTGATCGAGTCGCCCGTGTGCACCCCCATGGGGTCGAGGTTCTCGATGGAACAGATGATGATGCAGTTATCCTTGCGGTCGCGCACCACTTCCATCTCGAATTCCTTCCAGCCGATGAGCGACTCTTCGATGAGCAGCTCCCGGGTGGGCGAGGCTTCCAGGCCACGCTCGCAGATAGTGAGGAATTCCTCGCGGTTGTAGGCGATGCCCCCCCCGGAGCCGCCGAGGGTGAAGGAGGGGCGGATGATCGTGGGAAAACCCACCGCCGCCTGAACTTGCAACGCCTCTTCAAGGGAGTGGGCGATGGCCGAGCGCGCCGAACCGAGCCCAATGCGCGTCATGGCGGCCTTGAATTTCTCGCGGTCCTCCGCCTTGTCGATGGCTTGGCGGGAAGCACCGATCATCTCCACACCGTACTTCTCCAGCACCCCGTGCCGCGCCAGATCCAGGGCGCAGTTGAGCGCCGTCTGGCCACCCATGGTGGGCAGCAAGGCATTGGGCCGCTCGAGCGCGATGACCTTCTCTACCATCTGCCAGGTAACCGGCTCGATGTAGGTGACGTCGGCCATCTCCGGGTCGGTCATGATGGTGGCCGGATTGGAATTCACCAGGATGACCCGGTAGCCCTCTTCGCGCAGTGCCTTGCAGGCCTGCGCGCCGGAATAATCGAACTCGCAGGCCTGGCCGATCACGATGGGGCCGGCGCCGATGATGAGTATGGAACGAAGGTCGGTGCGCTTCGGCATGGCGAGAGGCTAGCTCCGGTGCTGGTCCATCATGGCCACGAAGCGATCGAAGAGGTAGTCCACATCATGAGGACCGGGGCTGGCCTCGGGGTGGCCCTGGAAGCAGAAGGCCGGGATGTCGGTGCGGGCAAACCCCTGCAGCGAGCCGTCGAACAACGACACGTGCGTAACCCGGGCTGTGGCAGGCAAAGAGTCGGGGTCTACGGCGAATCCGTGATTCTGGCTGGTGATCACCACTCGGCCATTGTCCAGGTCCTGCACCGGGTGGTTCGCGCCGTGATGGCCGAACTTCATCTTGAGGGTGCGCGCGCCGCTGGCGAGCCCCATGAGCTGGTGACCCAGGCAAATGCCGAACAGCGGTACACGGCGCGCCATCAGCTCCGAAATGGTGCGAATGGCATACCCGCAGGGCTGCGGGTCGCCGGGGCCATTGGACAGAAACACGCCGTCGGGCGCCAGCGCCAGGGCTTCGGCCGCGCTGGCCTCCGCTGGAAGCACGGTGACCCGGCAGCCGCGCGCGGACAGCATGCGCAGGATGTTTCGCTTGACCCCGAAGTCGTAGGCCACCACGCGCCAGCGCGGCTCGGCCATTTCGCCATAACCCCGGCCGAGCTGCCATGTGGATTCGTTCCACTCGTGCCGCTGCGCGCACGTCACCTCCCTGGCGAGGTCCATACCCGCCAGGCCCGGGAACGCGCGCGCCTCGGCCACGGCACGCGCGGCGTCAACCTCGCCCGCCATGAGGCAGCCGGACTGAGCACCCTGATCGCGCAGCAGACGCGTTAGCTTTCGGGTGTCGCTGCCGGCGATGGCCGGAACGCCCTCGGCCACCAGGTAGTCGGACAAGCCACGGTCCATGCGAAAGCTGCTGGCGCGCGCCGGCAGGGCGCGCACCACCAATCCGGCGGCGTGCACGCGGGCCGCCTCCACATCTTCGGCATTGGTGCCGGTATTGCCAATGTGCGGACAGGTGAGCGTGACGAGTTGCCTGCAGTAGGACGGGTCAGTGAGGATCTCCTGGTAGCCCGTCATGGCTGTGTTGAACACCACCTCACCCACGGCGAGCCCAGGGGCACCGATGGAATCGCCTCGAAACACCGTCCCGTCGGCGAGCGCGAGAAGGGCGGGCGGACGGGCGGACAAGGCTTCTGGGCTCCGATGAAACGCCGTCGTTCGCGGCGCTGAGATATGCCGGGCGGGAGGGCGCTCGCGCGCCGCTTCCACCGTTACATGGCCTCGAATCTTACCGGGCCGCGCCGATTCGTTCAAATGCCGGCAGACTGGCGCAGGCCGAGGACATCCTGCATGTCGTAGATGCCGGTCTCGCGGCCGGCAAGGAAGCGGGCCGCGCGAAGCGCTCCCTGCGCAAAGGTGGCGCGGCTCGAGGCCCGGTGAGTGATTTCCAATCGCTCGCCGATGCCTGCGAACAGCACTGTGTGGTCACCCACGATGTCGCCGCCGCGAACGGTGGCGAATCCGATGGCCGAGCGGCTGCGCTCGCCGGTAACGCCTTCGCGTCCGTACACCGCTTCCGTTGACAGGTCACGGCCGAAGGCCGCCGCTACTACCTCACCCATGCGCAGGGCGGTTCCGGAGGGCGCGTCCACCTTGTGCCGGTGGTGCGCCTCGACGACCTCCACGTCGTAGTCCTCGCCCAGGGCGCGCGCCGCCAGATCGAGCAGTCGCAAGGCCACGGTCACGCCTGCGCTCATATTCGGCGCCACCACCATGGCCATGCGGGTTCCCGCTTCGGCAATGGCAGCCTTCTGGGCCGCATCGAACCCGGTGGTACCCACCACCGCCTTCACGTTGTGGCGCAGGCACGCCTGAAGATGGCTCATGGTCCCTTCGGGCCGGGTGAAATCGATCAGCACATGGGCGCCGCGCAACGCCGCGTCCGCATCCGAGCCTATGGTCATGCCGCTCGCGCCACCGACGATCTCGGCCACGTCCCGGCCCACGAACGGGCTGTCGGGTCGCTCGAGCGCAGCGTGCAGGTGTACACCATCGGCATGCGCGATAGCTTCCGCCAGCGCACGGCCCATGCGCCCGGAACTGCCGGCCACCACGATCCCCAGACTCATGGTTTGGCCTCCTGCGAAGCACTCGGTGCAGGATCGAGGCCCGCGGCGACGTTCACATCGCCCAGCACCCTCGCGAGCTTGTCCTCCTCGAAAACCAAGGTGAGGCGGCGCTCCTCCCGCGGCTTGCCGCCCTTGTCGAACTTGTAGAAGTAGTCCCAGCGTTCCGGATGAAAGGGATCGGTCACCAGAGCGGTGCCCATGACGAACTTGACCTGGGAGCGGGTCATGCCCGGGCGTAGCTTGGAAATCATTTCCTGGGTCACGACGTTACCCTGCTGGATGTCGATCTTGTAGGGCTTGAGCGTGCAGCCACTCAGCGCGAGTAGCGCGCAGAGCAGCAACGCGGACGATGACATCCGGGTCAAGGCTGGTACTGGCAAAGAACGGAACATGGGATCACCACAGGCAGGGGCGGTATGATACCCGAGGGAATCTCAAACAACGAGGCTAGCCCGCCGACAGGCCCCATGCCAAACCGTACCCCCAACGACCTCAAGAACATCGGCCTCAAGGCGACCCTGCCTCGGCTGAAGATCCTCAACCTGTTCGAGAACACCGACCAGCGACACCTCACGGCCGAGGACGTGTACAAGCTGCTCATGGCCGAGGGCATGGACGTGGGCTTGGCCACGGTGTATCGCGTGTTGACGCAGTTCGAGCAGGCGGGCCTGCTGGCGCGTCACCACTTCGAGAGCGGTAAGGCGGTGTTTGAACTGAACGAGGGCGGCCATCACGACCACCTGGTCTGCCTCCAGTGCGGTCACGTGGAAGAGTTCTACGACCCGCAGATCGAGAAGCGCCAGGAGGAGATCGCCAGGGAGCGCGGCTTCACCATCCACGAGCACTCCCTGCAACTCTACGGAAGCTGCAGCCGGGTCAACTGCCCGAACCGCAGGCAGGCGGACCGTTCCCAGGAACTTCGCTCGCCCGAGGGCTGACAGCCCGCCGTTGCCGCACGCGACGAAGTACTACGGGCGCTCTCGCTCGCGCCAGGATGCAGCGGGGTCCAGGTCGAGCAGTTCGCGAGCATGACGGCGGGTGGTGCCGGTAATGCTGACCCCGCCCAGCATGCGCGCGATCTCCTCCACCCGCGCGTCGCCCTCAAGGGGCTCCACTGCCGACAAGGTCTCGCCGCCCGCCGTGCGCTTTGACACGCGCCACTGGCGCGCGGCGCAGGCCGCCACTTGCGGCAGGTGGGTAATGCACAGCACCTGGCGCCCCTGCCCGAGCCGGGCGAGCATGCGGCCCACGATCTCGGCCACGCCGCCGCCAATGCCCGAGTCCACCTCATCGAAGACCAGCGTCGGCACGCCGCTCAGTCGACTCGCGACCGTTTGCAGCGCGAGGGACAGTCGCGACAGCTCGCCGCCCGAGGCCACCTTCGCCACCGGCCGCGCCTCGCTGCCTGGATGGGGCGCCACCTGAAACTCCACCTGCTCCAGGCCTGTGGCGGCGGGCTCGTCGAGCGCCGAAAGTACTACCTCGAAGCGCCCGCCTTCCATGGCAAGCCCCTGCATGGCGGCGCTGACTTCCTCCCCAAGCGCGGACGCACCGCGGGCGCGCGCCTCGCCCAATTGGCGCGCGGCCGTCAGGTAGGCCTCCCGCGCCTGCCCCTCGGTTCGTTCCAGCGCCTCCACATCCAGGCGCTCGCCAAGCTCCGACAGTCGCGCCCGCAGGCGATCCGCGTACTCAACCAGGGAGGCTGGCGCCACGCGGTGCTTGCGCGCCAGCGTAAGCACCGCGTCTAGACGCGCGTCCACTTCGCGAAGGCGCTGCGGATCGAGATCGAGGCGGCTACGGTACTGGCGCAGTGCAAGAGCCGATTCCTTGAGCTGGATGCCGGCGGCCTCCAGTGACTCAAGGGCAGGCAACAGGCCCGCATCATGGCCCGAGACGGCCTGCAGCCGCCCCACCACGGCAGCCAGCGCGGGCAGCAGCGCCACGTCGCCCTCGGATAGAGCATCCAGGCCGGCCTCGGCCGCGTGAATCAGCGCCTGGGCATGGGCGAGCCGTCCCTGCTCGGCCTGCAGCTCATCCCATTCCCCAGCCGAGAAGCTGAGCCGGTCGATTTCTTCAACCTGCCAGGCCAGCCGCTCCCGCTCCACCGCCAGGACTTCGGCGCGGCCAGCGGCCGTGTGGCGGGCCGTGGCCGCCTCGCGCCAGGCCGCGTGCAGCAACGCCACCTTGGCGGCCAGGCCGGCCGCGCCGGACCATTCATCCAGCAGCCGCCGCTGAAAGGCCGGGCGCATCAGCAACTGGTGCTCGTGCTGGCCATGGATGTCCACGAGGAACTCTCCCGCCTCGCGCAGCTGCGCGGCCGTTGCCGGACGGCCGTTGATGAAGGCGCGGGAGCGTCCGCCGGATTCGATCACGCGGCGAAGAATGCACTCACCGGGCTCTCCCGCCAGCCCCTGAGTCTCCAGCCAGCCGGCCAGCCCAGGCAGGCCGCTGGCGTCGAACTCGGCACTCAGCTCCGCGCGCGCGCGGCCGGAACGCACTACGCCGCTTTCCACCCGGCCGCCCAGCACGGCCATCAAGGCGTCCACGAGAATAGACTTGCCTGCGCCGGTCTCGCCCGACAACACCGCGAAGCCCTGCCCGAACTCGATCCGCACCCGGTCGACGATGGCGAAATCAAGGATGTCGAGCGAACACAGCATCGCCTCGCCCGCCCTCAGCCGCCGGGCGTTTCGCTCCAGTGGAGCTTCTCGCGCAGCATGTGGTAGTAGTCGTGACCGCGAGGGTGCAGAAGGCGCACGGCGTGATCGCTGCGGGCCACCGCAATGCAATCGCCCGCCTCAAGCTCCACGTGCGAGTGGCTGTCGAAGTGCACTCGGGCGCAAAGGGCGCGCAGCATGTGAATCTCCACCCTTGCGTTGCCCGGAACAACGATGGGGCGATTCGACAGGGAGTGGGGGCAGACGGGTACCAGCGACAGCACCGATAGGGACGGATGCACGATGGGTCCGCCGGCGGACAGCGCGTAGGCCGTAGATCCGGTGGGCGAGGACACGATCAGGCCGTCGGCGCGCAGGTTGTAGACGAACTGGCCGTCGATACGAACTTCCAGCTCGATCAGCCCCCCGTGATCGCCCTTGTTCACCGACACCTCGTTAAACACCGCCACGTCCATGAGCGGCTCTTGCCCGCGGCGCACACCGGCCGCCAGCAGCATGCGCGGCTCCACCACGTGAGCACCGTCAAGCATGGCACCAAGGGTGTCAAACAGCGTTTCCGTCGAAACGTCGGTGAGAAAGCCCAGACGCCCCATGTTCACGCCTACCAGCGGCACGTCGAAGGGCGCGAGCGTCCTGGCGATGTTGAGCATGGTGCCGTCGCCCCCTATCACGATGGCGAGGTCGGCCCATTGCCCGATCTCGGCAAGGGAAAGCACGGCGCGGCTGTGGCCCTGAACGTGCTCGGCGGTGATCGGGTCGATGCTGACCTCCATGCCCCGCGTTTCCAGCCAGGCGGCGAGTCCGTTGAGAGGCACTGCCGCCTCGGGGCTGCGGTGCTTGCCTATCAGGGCTACGTTTCTGAACGGGGACGGCATGCATCTGATTAGATCACACTTGCCTGCGAAGGCCGCACGCGGCGACAAAGCCCGGTGGCACTTGTCCACAAAACATGCGCTCCGTTTAGAATCGACTGCCATGCTCAACGAACGCGCCCGAATTCTTCTCAAGACGCTGGTGGAGCGTCACATCGCCGAAGGCCAGCCGGTGGGCTCCCGCTCACTCGCCCGGTTCTCGGGCCTCGACCTGTCGCCGGCCAGCATCCGCAACATCATGGCCGACCTCGAGGAGATGGGCTACATCGCCAGCCCTCACACCTCCGCCGGTCGGGTGCCCACGCCGCGCGGCTATCGCCTGTTCGTGGACTCCCTGCTGACGGTGCGTCCTCTCGATCACACCGAGATCAGCCAGCTTGAGGGCCAGCTCCAGGCCGACAGCACCCGGCGGCTCGTGACCTCGGCCTCGCAGCTGCTCTCCGAGCTCACCCGCTTCGCGGGCGTAGTAATGACGCCGCGCCGGCGCACCTTCTCTTTTCGGCACATCGAGTTCCTGCGGCTGTCGGGCACGCGTCTGCTGTTGATCGTGGTGACACCCGAGGGCGACGTGCAGAACCGCATTCTCTTCACCGACCGGCCCTTCACTCCTGCCGAATTGGTGGCGGCAGCGAATTTCCTCAACCAGCATTTTGCTGGCATGGATATCGATGATGTTCGCGCCAGGCTCCAGGCCGACTTGCAGCAGTTGAGGCAGGACATGAGCTCCCTGATGACCCAGGCGATTGAGGCCGGCTCCGCCGCGCTGCAGGAACGCGCCGACCCGGTGGTCATCACCGGTGAGAAGAACCTGCTCGACGTGCAGGAGCTGTCCTCGGACATGGACCGGCTGCGCCGGCTGTTCGCGCTGTTCGAGCAGAAGACCGGCTTCCTGCGCCTGCTCGAATCCACGGTCCGCGGGCACGGCGTGCAGATCTTCATCGGCGGCGACTCCGGCCTCGTGCCCCTGGACGAGTGCAGCGTGGTGACCGCACCCTACGAGGTGGACGGTCAGGTGGTGGGCACGGTCGGCGTGATCGGCCCCACCCGCATGGCCTACGAGCGGGTCATCCCCATCGTGGACGTCACCGCCAAGCTGCTTTCGGCCGCGCTGTCCCACGACGCCGTGCGGGGCTGACCGGGCCACCCGGCTCCACGCCCCATGCCCATCGCTTCGGAGCCACGTTATCGCCACGGCACGCCCTCGGCCACCGGCATCCTGCTGGTGAACCTTGGGACGCCCGACGAGCCCACTGCTCCAGCACTGCGCCGCTACCTCAAGCAGTTCCTGTGGGATCCGCGGGTGGTGGAATTTCCGCGACTCGTTTGGTGGCTGATCCTCAACGGGATCATCCTGAACATCCGGCCCAAAGTCTCGGCAGCCAAGTACGCCGCCATCTGGACGCCAGAGGGCTCGCCGCTGAAGGTGCACACCGAGCAGCAGGCGAAACTGCTGGAGGGATACCTGCGCACCCGGGTGAAGGGCCGCTACGCCGTTGAATGGGCCATGCGCTACGGCCGGCCTTCGGTGGCGGAGGCGATTGAGCGCCTCAAGGCCGCCGGGGCCGACCGCGTGCTGGTGGTCCCGCTTTATCCTCAGGCGGCTTCCAGCACCACGGGCAGCGCTTTTGACGCTGTCGCCGAGGCGCTGCGCGAGATGCGCAACATCCCCGCGCTGCGCCTGGTGAAGAATTTCCACGATCACCCCGGATACATCAGCGCGCTGGCGTACAGCGTGCGCGAACACTGGGCTGTCCATGGCCGGGGCAGCCAACTGGTTATGAGCTTTCACGGCGTGCCGCGCTTCCACCTCGACAGGGGAGACCCGTACCACTGCGAGTGTCTGAAAACCGGGCGGCTTCTGGCCGAGGCCCTCGGCCTGCCGCTGGGCACCTGGCAGGTGACCTTCCAGTCGCGCTTCGGCAAGGCGGAATGGCTCAAGCCGTACACCCAGGACACCCTGGAATCCCTGGCCCGGCAGGGAGTGGCGCGAGTGGACGTGATCTGCCCGGGCTTCGTTGCCGACTGTCTCGAGACCCTGGAAGAGATCGCGGTCGAGAATCGCGATGCTTTCCTGGCTGCAGGCGGCGAGGCCTTTTCTTACGTACCCTGCCTGAACGAGCGGGATGAATTTCTACGTGCGCTTGCCGATGTGGTGATGGAACATGGAGCGGGCTGGCTGGACCAGCCTGAGGACCCTGCGGCGGCACAAGCCTCGCGCGCCAGAGCCTTGGCGCTTGGTGCGGCCGACTAGCTCCCGACCGGGGCCAACTGGCCGCCTGGCGAGCTCTTGAATCCGGCTGGTCCATCCCCCATCTTCGCCTCCCGTGGTTGGTTTCTTTCAATGGTCAGCGCATCGAACAAACACCATGAATCAAGAACTTGATCCCGCAGCGGTCACCAACGCCGAAGCGCAGTCGGGCGGTGTTTCTGTCCCATCAGAGACCGGGCCTGAACATCAGCCCTCTGAATCCATGCCAAGTCCGGCGGAACTGTTGCGCCAGGCCGAGTTGCTGGCTGCCGAACATCATGACGCCTGGTTGCGTGCGAAGGCCGAAACGGAAAACGTTCGCCGCCGGGCCCAGGAGGACGTGGCCAAGGCCCACAAGTTCGCCGTAGAGAGCTTTTCCTCTGAGATCCTGTCCGTTCGCGACAGCCTTGAAGCGGCCCTTGCAAGCGCAAACCAGTCAGCCGATACGCTGCGCGAGGGTGTTCAGATCACTCTGCGCCAGCTCAGCGGGGTGTTCGAGCGCTTCTCCATCCGCGAGATCGACCCGGCGGGCGCGAGGTTCGACCCGTACTTCCACCAGGCCATGAGCATGGTGCCTTCCGAACAGCCCGCCAACACCGTGGTACAGGTGTTCCAGAAAGGCTACCAGCTCCACGAGCGGGTGCTGCGCCCCGCGCTGGTGGCTGTCGCCAAGCCTGCCGACGCTTGATTCCCGGCGCCCGGGCCCCATCTCTCCAGCAATCCGAAACATTCAATCGAGGAACCACCCATGGCCAAGATCATCGGCATCGACCTGGGCACTACGAATTCCTGCGTGGCCATCATGGAAAACGGGCAGCCCAAGGTCATCGAAAACTCCGAGGGCGGTCGCACCACGCCCTCCATTGTCGCCTACACCGAGGACAGTGAAGTTCTCGTGGGCGCGCCTGCCAAGCGCCAGGCAGTCACCAATCCGCGCAACACCCTCTACGCCGTCAAGCGGCTCATCGGCCGCCGTTTCAAGGAGGGTGAAGTGCAGAAGGCGTTGAAGCTGATGCGCTACGCCATTGTCGAGAACGCCAACGGTGACGCCTGGGTGGAGGTGCGCGGCAAGCGCATCGCTCCGCCGGAAGTTTCGGCCCAGGTGCTCATGAAGATGAAACAACCCGCCGAGGACTATCTCGGCGACCCCGTCACCGAGGCGGTGATCACGGTGCCGGCCTACTTCAACGACTCCCAGCGCCAGGCCACCAAGGACGCGGGCCGAATCGCCGGTCTCGAGGTCAAGCGCATCATCAACGCGCCCACCGCGGCCGCGCTCGCCTTCGGCATGGACAAGGCCGGCGGCAAGGATCGCAAGCTTGCCGTCTATGATCTCGGCGGTGGCACCTTCGACATCTCGATCATCGAGATCGCTGACGTGGACGGTGAAAAGCAGTTTGAGGTGCTGGCCACCAACGGTGACACCTTCCTGGGGGGCGAGGATTTCGATCACCGCCTGATCGAATACGTGATCGCCGAGTTCCGCAAGGATCAGGGCGTGGACCTGTCCAAGGACGTGCTTGCCTTGCAACGGCTCAAGGAAGCCGCTGAAAAAGCCAAGATCGAGCTTTCCTCTAGTCAGCAGACCGAGATCAACCTGCCCTATATCACCGCCGACGCCACCGGACCGAAGCACCTCGCCATGAAGATCACCAGGGCAAAGTTCGAGAGCCTGGTGGAAGACCTGGTGGAGAAATCCATCGCTCCCTGCCGCACGGCCATCAAGGACGCGGGCGTCGCGGTGGGTGACATCGACGACGTGATCCTGGTGGGGGGTATGACGCGCATGCCCAAGGTCCAGGAAAAGGTGCGCGAGTTCTTCGGCCGCGAACCGCGCAAGGACGTGAACCCCGACGAGGCGGTGGCCGTCGGCGCTGCGGTCCAGGGCGGTGTCCTCAAGGGCGACGTCAAGGACGTGCTGCTGCTGGACGTCACGCCGCTGTCGTTGGGCATCGAGACCCTTGGCGGTGTGATGACCAAGATTATCCAGAAGAACACCACCATCCCCACCAAGGCGAACCAGGTGTTCTCCACGGCCGATGACAACCAGCCGGCCGTAACCATCAAGGTGCTGCAGGGCGAGCGCGAAATGGCCTCCGGCAACAAGATGCTGGGCGAATTCAACCTGGAAGGTATCCCGGCGGCGCCGCGCGGCATGCCGCAGATCGAGGTGACCTTCGACATCGACGCCAACGGGATCCTCCACGTGTCGGCTCGCGACAAGGCAACCGGCAAGGAGAACAAGATCACCATCAAGGCGAGCTCCGGCCTTACCGAGGAGGAGATTAAGCGCATGGTAGCCGACGCTGAGGTGCACGCCGAGGAAGACCGCAAGGCCCGCGAGACGGTGGATGCGCGCAACCAGATCGAGGCGCTGACCCACCAAGTCCGCAGGTCCCTGGGGGAGCACGGCGCCAGCCTGGAAAGCGGCGAGAAGGAGAAGATCGAAGCCGCCCTCAAGGACGCAGAGGAAGCCATCAAGTCCGGCGACAAGGACGCCATGGAAGGCCGTGCCCAGGCGCTATCCCAGGCAGCTCACAAGCTTGCCGAAAAGATGTACGCCCAGCAACAGTCCGGTCCGGCGGGCGGAGGCGATGGCGCTCCCGCAGGTGGCCAGCGCCAGGGCAAGGCGGATGACGACGGCGACGTGGTGGATGCCGAGTTCGAGGAAGTGAAGGACCGCAAATAACCGGGGAGCGCCGTACCCCGCCCGCCCACGGACGGCCGCTTCGCGCGGCCGCTTCCGTTTACCGGGGTGGCGGTGCGGCGACCCTGCAAATCGCCCCGCGACTAGGACCCTGACCCATGGCGAAACGCGACTACTACGATGTGCTGGGCGTCAACCGGGATGCCTCGGATGAGGACATCAAGAAAGCCTATCGCAAGCTGGCCATGAAGTGGCATCCGGATCGTAATCCTGACAACCGGGAAGCAGAGGAAAAGTTCAAGGAAGCCAAGGAAGCCTACGAGGTCCTCTCCGACGCCCAAAAGCGCGCTGCCTACGATACCTACGGCCATGCCGGTGTTGATCCCTCGGCGTCGGCCGGCGCGGCGGGCAGCGGCGCGGGCTTCGGTGGCTTCGCTGACGCTTTTGGCGACATCTTCGGCGAGATCTTCGGCCAGGCCGCCGGTGGCCGCGGCGGCGGGCGTTCCAACGTCTACCGGGGCGCGGACCTGCGCTACAACCTCGAGGTGTCTCTGGAGGAGGCAGCCCGCGGCACCGAGACCCGTGTGCGCATCCCGGCCATGGAGGAGTGCGAAACCTGTCATGGCACCGGGGCGCGGCCGGGCACCCAGCCCAAGACCTGCGGCACCTGCAACGGCTTCGGCCAGGTTCGGATGCAGCAGGGCTTCTTCTCCATTCAGCAGACCTGCCCCAAGTGCCATGGCGCTGGCAAGGTGGTGGACACACCCTGCGCCGCTTGCTCGGGCGCGGGCCGGGTGAAGAAGCAGAAAACGCTGTCGGTGAAGATTCCTGCCGGCGTGGACGAAGGCGACCGAATCCGGCTATCGGGAGAGGGCGAACCTGGTGTGAACGGCGGTCCCGCTGGCGACTTGTATGTGGTGATCCACCTGCGGCAACACGAGGTCTTCAAGCGCGACCAGAACGATCTGCATTGCGAGATGCCCATCAGCTTCACTACCGCCGCGCTGGGGGGCGAGGTGGAGATCCCCACCCTGGAGGGTGCGGCCAAGATCCGCATCCCGGCCGAGACGCAAACGGGCAAGGTGTTCCGGCTGCGCGGCAAGGGCATCAAGGGCGTGCGCTCCAACACCCATGGCGACCTTCTTTGCCACGTGGTGGTGGAAACACCGGTCAACCTCACGGCGCGGCAGCGGGAGCTACTGGAGGAACTCGATCAGATCGACCGCCGCGACGGCTCTCGCCACAACCCGCGCGCCAAGAGCTTTCTCGAACGCGTGAAGGAGTTTTTCTCCGACTAAGGGGGCCGCACCGCGCCCTCGGTCAATCAGCCAGGGCCACCCTGCGCAGACCGCGGGGCGTTGCCTCCAGATACTCGCCGCACGCCTCGGTCCAGTCGGCCAGAACCCAGCGCTCGCAAGTGCGGTCATCTAACTCGTGCCTGTGGGTGGCAGGCCGGTGAGTGTGGCCATGTATGAGCAGCCGAGGGTACCCGTGCTTGCGCAACGCCGCCTCCACCGCCGAGGGCGTCACGTCCATGATATCGGCGGCCTTCTCGCGCTTCGCGCGTTCACTGTGCGCTCGGGTCTGGCCCACTTGGGCGCGGCGCTGCTCCACCGGCAGCCCGAGAAAGGCGCGCTGCGTGGCGGGCTCTCTGACGCGTCGCCGGAATGCCTGATAGTCGAGATCGTCGACGCAAAGCGTATCCCCGTGCATGAGCAAGGCGGAGACGCCATACAGGTCCGTGAGCGTCGGGTCTTCGATCAATTCTGCTCCTGCAGACCGCTGGAAGCCGGTGGAAAGCAGGAAATCCCGGTTACCGTGCATCACCCGCACTGCGGTTCCCGAGGCGGACAGCCGGGCCAGGGCGCCCGTCACTTCTGCCTCCAGCGGGGCACCTGCAGCATCGTCCCCCACCCAGAAATCAAAAAGATCGCCGAGAATGTAAAGCGCGGCCGCGTCCCTGGCGTGTCCACCCAGGAAATGCACGAAACGGCGGGTGATCGCCGGACGCTCGTCGGCGAGATGCAGATCGCTGACGAACAGCGTTCGAAGCGGCGCGCCTGTCAATCCGATTCGGCGCTCTCGATGACCACATCCGCGAGTGGCACATCGCGGTGAAGGCCACGGGTGCCGGTGGTGACCTTGCGGATCTTGTCCACCACGTCCTGGCCTTGCACCACGCGGCCGAAGACACAGTAGCCGTACTCGTTGGGGGTTGCGGCACGGAAGTCGAGAAAGTCGTTGTCCGCGATATTGATGAAGAACTGGGCGCTGGCTGAATGCGGATCAGGCGTGCGCGCCATCGCCACGGTGTAGGCGGCGTTCTTGAGGCCGTTATCCGCCTCATTGCGGATCGGTGCGCGGGTGGGCTTCTGCTTCATCCCCGGTTCGAAGCCTCCGCCCTGGACCATGAATCCGTCGATCACGCGGTGAAAGACGGTGTTGTTGTAGTGCCCGGCGGCCACGTACTCGAGAAAATTCGCCACAGTGAGCGGCGCTTTGGCGGAATCGAGCTCGATCGTGATGGTGCCAAGGGAGGTGTTGAGCCTGACCATGGAAATTCCTCAGGGTGGAAGAAGGCGGGCGTCCTCGATGAGAACGGGGTTGGCGGGGACGTCCGAATAGGGACCGTTGGTGCCGGTGGGAACCGCAGCGATTGCATCCACCACGGCCGTGCCGCTTGCCACTTTGCCGAACACCGCGTAGCCCCAGCCGGCGGCGTTGCGCGCGCTGTGGTCCAAGGCAGCGTTGTCGCCCAGGTTGACGAAAAACTGCGAGGTGGCCGAGTGTGGATCGCGGGTCCGCGCCATGGACAGGGTGTAGGCGCGGTTCGCCAGGCCGTTGTCCGCCTCATTGGGAATCGGCGGCCTGGTGGGACGCACGCGCAAGTCGGCAGTGAGTCCACCGCCCTGGATCACGAAACCGGGAATCACGCGGTGAAAGGTAAGGCCTCGGTAATGACCGTCCTTCACATAGGCGAGAAAATTCTCGACGGTTCTCGGCGCCTTGTCCGGCCACAGCTCGATGGTGAAGCTGCCAAGGGATGTGCGTAGTTCCACCATCGGCCCCGCCGCGAATGCGGCGCTGGCCAACCACAGGGCGGCGGCGAGGGCGGCCGAGGCCGAGCGAAAGAGTCTCATGACGGCTCCGCAGGTTGAATGTACGGGTGCTCGGGGTTTGTTGGCCCCCGGGGTGCGCCCGTGTCAGATGGCGTCGTGCGCACCCCAAACGGCACTTTCACTTTCTTCGGGACCACGAGCGCCAGTGCTGCCCCGGGTGCGGCAAGCAGTGCCAGCGACGACGGGGCTCGCGGGGCAGCAGGAACTGGCATGGCCGAATTCTTGGCCTCAGGCCGCGCCCTCGTAAGCGATCTTCCAGGCATCACCCTCCCGCAGCCAGTACTGCCGCTTGCGCATCACATTACCCAGATTGTTGCTCTGGTAATCCTGCACGAAGGTGACCACCGCCAAAGGCTCCGCGCCAGGATAGAGGAACATGCTGACCTCACCCATCTTCACCTTCACCCAGGTCTTTCCGGCATTCACGGCGCGCTTCTGGTCTGCCCAGCGGGACAGATTCATGCTGCCGGAGGAGAAGCTCGCTGAATAGTGCCCCAGGTATCGGTCGGTATCGCGGCTTTCCCAGTCCCTCCTCCAGGCTTCAAAGGTCTCCTCCAGGGAACTGCGTACCCGGGACAGATCGGACTCAGCCACCCAGTCCACGCCACCGGAGATGATCACCGGGGTGGTGCCGAACTGCAGCCGGCGGGACAGCGCCTCGAGGTCATCGTTGGCGAGCACCACGCACCCGTCAGAGGCGCGCGGTGGCCTGCTGTAGGTGTCTTTGGGGGTACCGTGCAGCCAGATACCATGCCCGTTGCGTCCCGCACGACGGTCCCACTCGTTGGGGTAACTGATGGGGAAGGCGCCAGAGCCGTAGAAGTCGCCCAGCTTCGCCACTGGCAGGCTGCCCGTGACGTTGTAGACGCCCAGCGGGGTCTTCTTGTCGCCTTCGCGGGCCTTGTCTGTGCCATTCTTTCCGATGGTTACGTAGTAGTCCGCCACATAGTGCGGAACGCCGTCGCGATTCTCGAACACATACAGTGATGACCGGCTGGTGTCCACCAGGATCGCGTGTCGCTGCTGGGGTGCCATCTTGAGCAAGTAGCGCGGCAGGCGGTCTTTCGGGGTCTCGCCACGCTGCCGCAACAGGCGAGCGCGCGCTTCCTCGCGCAGATCGTTGAGGCGCTCTTCGGGAACGCCGACCGCATTGCCGAAGCCGTGAATGGGTTTGGCCCGGGCCAGCAGCAGGTCACCCTTCACCAGCTGCGCGAGGCGGAAGTTCGGGTTGACCGCCAGTAGCCGGTCGAGCTCGGCGTGGGCGGCCGCCACCCGATCTTCCGCGATCAATCGGAAAATGCCGACGATGGCGCCTTCCGCGCCTTCGAGGCGACGATCGCCAGCCTTGCTGGCCAGGGCGCCCGTGGGGGGCTTGGAGCCCATCGCCAGGGTATCTCCATTGAGCGCCGCGACGGAGGAGAACACCGCCGCCGCCGCCAGGCCTCGCATGCACAAGCCCCCGCCCAAAGCCTTCATCTCCCGAGTTCTTCCCGCTGAATCAACCACCGGCCCGCGGAGCGCACCATGACAAGCCGCTTGGACCCGCTGGTCCTGAGAGTATCGGATTGATAGACCTGCCGGAAGGACACCACGGCTTCCTCGGGGCCCGCGAACGTCACCCTGGGATTGACTGCCTGCACGGCAATCCGCTTGCCCTTCACGACACGGTCGCGGCGCGACCGCTCCCATTCGGCCCGGCTTTGATCTCCAGGCGGATTGAAGGTGGGCGCATAGGCACCGAGGTAGGCGTTGGCGTCACCGCTGGACCACGCCTTCACCCATTGATCCAGAGCGCGCAGCACTTCCGCCTGAGGATCGGCCGTCTCCCTGGGACGGGCCGCCTCTGCCGGCTTTGCCGGCTTTGCCGGCGGCGCCAGCGAGGACGGTGCCACCGGAGCTTCAGGCTTGACGGGCGAGGCCGAGACGCCCGCGGGAGCCAACACGGTCGGCGAGGCGGGCCCTCCCGCCGCGATGGCGGGCGACGGCACTGGCGGTTCGGGAATCGTTCCCTTCACCGGCGCGGCGCCCGATGCGCGCGTGGAGAACAACTCCCTGACCAGTGCCAGCTTGGCCTTGGCGCTGGCATTGGAAGCATCCAGCTGCAACGCCTTGTCGTACGCCTGGCGAGCCATCTTGGCATAGATGTCGCCAAGGTTCTCGTGGGCGGTGGCGTAGGTAGGATGGGTGCGGATGGCCATTTCCAGGGCTTGGCGGGCTTTCTCGTCCTGTCCTTGGGAGGCGAAGATCACTGCAAGATTGTTGTAGGGCTCAGGTAGCTCGGGATAATCCTCGGTAAGGGCCGTGAACACCCGGATAGCCTCGGCAAGCCGGTTCTGCTCGGTAAGGATGACGCCGCGCAGGAATCGCGCACGCGCGTCCTTGGGCTGCTTTGCCAGAGCAGCATCGACGCGATCGAGGGCTTGTGGGTAACTGCCCTGCTGGAACAGGCGGCGGGCCTCCTGGAAATCGTCCGCCCGGGTCTGCGCGGGCAAGAGCAACGCTAAGCAGATCAGAATGAGCCCGGAGACCACACGGCTCGGATGAGTCATCGTGCTATACTTTTTTTGAGATTTCGCGGATATGTTGCTGTATTGCGACGTGATTTTAACAACAAGACCTGATCTCCCACAATCGCTTATCAGCATCTTTCCCAGTCACGCGCGGCTGGCGTCCGCGCGGTGCCCGCCACCGCATACACCTCGAAAAATGCTGCGAATCCACAACAGCCTCACCCGCGACAAGCGGCCCTTCGAGTCCATTGAGCCAGGCAAGGTCCGCCTGTACGTCTGCGGCATGACCGTCTACGACTACTGTCATGTGGGGCACGCCCGGGTCATGGTGGTCTTTGATCTGGTGGTCCGCTGGCTGCGAGCCTCGGACTATACGGTAACCTACGTTCGCAATATCACCGACATCGACGACAAAATCATTCGCCGAGCGGCCGAAAACGGCGAGAGCATCCGCGCCCTCACTGATCGCTTTATTGCCTTCATGCACGAAGATGCCGATGCCTTGGGAGTGGTTAGGCCCGACCATGAACCGCGCGCCACCGACTACGTGCAGCAGATGCTCGAGATGATTGGGATTCTTGAGCGAAACGGTCTGGCGTACTGCGCCGCCAACCACGACGTGTGCTTCGCGGTGCGGCGCTTCCCCGGCTACGGCCGGCTGTCGGGCAAGTCCGTGGACGAGCTGCGCGCTGGCGAGCGTGTGGACGTGGCCGAGGGCAAGCAGGATCCACTGGACTTTGTTCTGTGGAAACACGCAAAAGCCGGGGAGCCCGCGGAGGCACGGTGGAACTCTCCTTGGGGAGAAGGCCGGCCTGGCTGGCACATCGAATGCTCGGCCATGAGCAACAGTCTGCTTGGCCAACACTTTGACATACACGGCGGAGGACAGGACCTGCAGTTTCCGCACCATGAAAACGAAATCGCGCAGAGTGAGGGCGCCCACGGCCGGTTTGTGAACTTCTGGATGCACAACGGGTTCGTGCGAGTGGACGAGCAGAAGATGTCGAAGTCCCTGGGCAATTTCTTCACCATCCGCGAGGTGCTGGCCCGTTACGACGCGGAGGTGCTGCGCTTCTTCATCGCACGCACGCACTACCGCAGCCCGCTGAACTACTCCGACCAGCACCTCGACGACGCGCGCAATGCGCTCACGCGCCTCTACACGGCTCTGGACAATACCCCACCCGACGGGGATGCCCCCGTCGACTGGACTGATCCAGCGGCCGCCATGTTCCGCGCAGCAATGGATGACGATTTCAACACGCCAGAGGCTATTGCGGTGCTGTTCGAGTTGGCGAGCGAGGCCAACCGTAGCGGCTCGGCGCAGCGCAGCGGACTGCTGAAGCGGCTCGGCGCCGTGCTGGGATTGCTTCAGCGTGACCCGGCGGCTTTCCTGAAGTCAGGAAAGCTTCCCGCCGGTTTGGACGGCGCCGTAATTGAAGCGCGCATCTCCGAGCGCGCAGCCGCCAAGCGCGCACGGGACTTCTCCCTGGCAGACGCGATCCGTGCGGAACTGGAGGCCGCCGGCATCATTGTGGAGGACGGTCCGAGCGGCACGCGCTGGCGACGGCGCCAGGGCTAGGGGATGTTCAGCGACCAAGTCCGCGTCCAAGATCGGCGCGCAGATCCTCCGGAGATTCCAGGCCCACAGCAAGGCGCAACAGACCCTCACCGATACCCGCCGCCTGCCTGACCTCGGGCGCCACCCGGCCGTGAGTGGTGCTGGCAGGATGGGTGATGGTGCTCTTCACGTCGCCAAGGTTGGCGGTGATGGAGATAACGCGGCAGGCGTCCACCACCCGCCAGGCCGCCTCACGGCCGCCCTCCACCTCGAAGGACAGGATCGCGCCTCCTGAAGACTGCTGGCGCAGAGCGAGGTCGTGCTGAATGTGCGAGTCGAGGCCCGGGTAGTGCACGCGGCGCACGCGCGGGTGGGATTCCAGCCATTGCGCTAGAGACAGCGCAGCAAGCGACTGGGCCTGCATTCGCACCCTGAGCGTCTCAAGCCCCTTGAGGATCACCCATGCGTTGAAGGGGCTCAACGCGCAGCCAGCGTTGCGCAGAAACGCGGTGAGCGGCTCCTGAACCTGCTCGCGCCGACCCAGAACCGCCCCGCCCAGCACTCGTCCCTGGCCATCCAGGTACTTGGTGGCGGAGTGAATGACGATATCCGCGCCTAGTCGGAGCGGCCGTTGCAAGGCAGGGGTGCAAAAGCAGTTGTCCACCGCCAGCAATGCGCCGGCGCGGCGGGCCACGTCTGCGAGGGCAGCCACGTCCGCGATCTCGGTGAGCGGGTTCGAGGGTGTCTCCACGAACAGCAGACGGGTGTTCGGGCGCACCGCCGCAGCCCACGCCGCCGGTTCAGTGAGGGCTACCCACGTAGTGCTGACGCCGAAGCGAGCAAGCAGGTTGTTAAACAGCTGAACGGTTGCGCCAAACACGCTGCGCGAGGCAATGATGTGGTCGCCGGACTTCAGCATCCCCATGGTGGCAGCGAGGATCGCAGCCATGCCCGAAGACGTTGCCACGCAGCATTCCGCTCCTTCGAGTGCCGCGAGGCGCGTTTCGAACGCAGCCACGGTGGGATTGGTGTAACGCGAGTAGACAAACCCCGCCTGCTCCCCGGAGAAGCGCGCCGCCGCCTGGGCGGCGCTGTCGAATACGTAACTCGAGGTGAGGTACATGGCCTCGGAGTGTTCCTGAAACTGGCTGCGCGCCGTTCCCGCGCGGACGGCGAGGGTGTCGAAACCTGGATGATCTGCCGGAAAGTGAGGGTCCATGGCGTGTCCAAAAAAAACCCGTCCGGCTTCACGCACGAACGGGCTTTCCGTCGCAACGCTTTAGCCGGATTTGTAACGCGCCCGCAAGCTGTGCTTCAAATCGGCGCAGTACCCGAAACTTGCATCCGGGAGGAAGTCTCTGTCAACCGGCAGCAGTCTCCACGAGATTGAGATCGAGTTGCGTCGTGGCCGGCGCGAAAGCCCGCCGCTCGAGAGCGTCGTCGTTGCGCTGCGCCTCGATGCCGGCGAGATAGTCGGTGGTCACGTCGCCGGTCACATACAAGCCGCTGAAACAGGAGGTCTCGAAGTTGGTGACGCGCGGATTAACCGACCGCACTGCACCAACCAGGCCGTCGAGATCCTGATAGATGAGGCAATCGGCGCCGATCTCGCGCGCAATCGACTCGTCGCCGCGGCCATTGGCGATAAGTTCTCTCGAAGTCGGCATGTCGATGCCATAGACGTTCGGGTGGCGCACCGGGGGCGAGGCGGAGGCGAAAACTAGCCGCTTAGCGCCGGACTCGCGCGCCATCTGCACGATCTCGCGGCTGGTCGTGCCGCGCACGATGGAATCGTCAACCAGCAGCACGTTCTTGCCCTTGAACTCCATGGCGATGGCGTTGAGTTTCTGGCGCACCGACTTCTTGCGTACAGCCTGGCCTGGCATGATGAAGGTTCGCCCTATGTAGCGGTTCTTGATGAAGCCTTCGCGGTAATCCACGCCCAGATCCCGCGCCAACTCCATGGCGGCAGGGCGGCTCGAGTCGGGAATGGGCATCACCACATCAATGCCGAGGCCTGCATACTCGCGGGCGATCTTGCGCGCCAGGCTCTGGCCCATGCGCAGCCGCGTCTCGTATACCGAAATGCCATCGATCACCGAATCGGGACGCGCCAGGTAGACGAACTCGAAGATGCATGGATTGAGCGACGGCGAATCAGCGCATTGGCGGCTGTGGAACGTGCCTTGCACGTCAATGAAGATCGCCTCGCCAGGTTGCACATCGCGCTCCAGCCTGAACCCTAACGTATCGAGCGCGACGCTTTCGGAGGCCACAAGATACTCTGTACCAAGCTCGCTGCGAGCCGTGCCGTACACGAGCGGACGGATCCCATAGGGGTCACGAAAGGCGAGCAGCCCATAGCCTGCAATGCAGCAGACCACGGCGTAGGCGCCGCGACAGCGGCGGTGAACTCCCGCCACAGCGCTGAAGATGGTCTCCGCATCCAGTCGCAGCCCGCGCCCGGCAGCCTGCAACTCGTGAGCCAGGACATTGAGCAGCACCTCGGAATCCGAGTTCGTGTTCACGTGGCGCAAGTCGTCCCGGAACAGCTCGCGCTTCAGTTGCTCCGAGTTGGTGAGGTTGCCATTGTGACCGAGCACGATACCGAAGGGCGAGTTCACGTAAAAGGGCTGAGCCTCAGCGGCGCTCATGGCTGAACCCGCAGTCGGATAGCGGCAGTGGGCAATGCCCGTGGCGCCGGCGAGGTTACGCATGTCGCGCGTGCGGAACACATCGCGCACCAGACCGCCACCCTTATGCATGTGGAAGGTATTGCCCTCTGCGGTGACGATACCCGCGGCGTCCTGCCCGCGGTGCTGCAGCACCAGCAGGCCGTCGTACAGCAGCTGGTTTACAGGCCCGCCAGCCACAACGCCCAGGATTCCACACATCTTCGTTCTCCCGCCGGAGTCAGCGTCCGGCTGCTTCAGTCGCGTTGGCCATACCGCCGCACCGTCGCCGGCAGGTAAACCCGGACCGACTCGGCCAGCGACTCGAATGGCGCCGAGAGCCAGGCATTTCTCCAGCCCGCGTGCCTTGGAAGTTCGGTGAGCCCTGCTAGCAGCACACCGACCGCCACTATCATCACACCACGAGCGAACCCGAAAATGGCTCCCAGGCCGCGGTCGGCACCACTCAGGCCGGTAGCGCTGACGAGTTGCGCAGCGAAGAAGGTTGCAATCCAAAGCAGCATCAGGGCACCCAGCAGCACAACCGTGAAGCCTGCCGCATAGCGAAGCGTATCCGGCTGCAGCGCAGCCGGCAGCCAGGCCGACACGGTGCGAGCGAATTGCCAGGCGATCACAAACGCCAGCACCCAGGAGACGATCGCCATGACTTCCTTGACGATGCCACGCATCACTCCCAGCAGCACCGACAGGCTGAGGATCGTGAGCACGGCGATGTCAAACCAAGCCATCCTGTTTTCAGTCGCTCTTCCGCACAACCCTGAGATCACCCGAGGCGAGATCCAGGGCGAGAATTCGATCGCGATCCTTGAGCGCTGCCGCCTCGGTGGAATAGGGCCCGGCGTGAACCTTCGTCTTCGTCCCGCCGGGCGTTCGAAGCGTCTCCATGTACCCAGGTATGCGCGCCTGCCTGAGGCGTTCGAGCAGCGAGCGGGCATTGTCCGGTTTGGAAAACGCGCCGACCTGAATCACAAAGCCGGCGACTTCGGCGACGGAATCGCGCCGACTGGCCGGCTTGGCCGGTGGCGGAGAATCGGTCTTGGCCCCGGCGCCGGGTTGTGGCGAGGAATCCCGGTTTGCGCCCGTCCCTGACGCCGTCGGCGGTGCAGGGACGGCTGATCTCTCCGTTGCCTGCGGCTGTACAGACACTTCAGCGCCGGAAGAAGGCAATAGCTTCTGCGGCAACTCATCTGCGGTCGGACTCGGCGGGGCGGGCGCAGGTTCAAGGGATGCTGCCGAGGGTGCCGACGAACCCGAGGGAGGAGGAAAAGCCTTTTCCGCGGGCAAGATCGGAGGTATCTGGATGACTACGTTGCCCGGCAGAGGCTTTCGCTCCTCGTCCAAAACCATAGGCAGAAACACCACGACGAGCAGAACGAGAACGACCGCACCCACAAGGCGACGTCGGGCGCGCTTCCTGAGCTGCAATTCATCGTCGCTGACGGGTTTCGCCATGGCCTGGACAGCAACCCTAGTTCACGCCGCGGGCACGATCCGCGCGGCCTCGACCGTAAGAAAGGAACCTGCTATCAGGATTCTATCATCGGGGCTGGCGGCCGCCCTCGCCCGCGCCAGAGCATCAGCCACGTCAGCACAAACATGGACAGGATCAAGGATCTGCTCAACATCCAGCGCGGCGACGATCCGCTCGGCGCTGGCCCCGCGCGGACCGGGCAGGGGGGCGACGAACCAGCGATCCACGCGCGGCTTCAACGCCCGCACCACGCCCTCGATGTCCTTGTCGGCCAACATGCCGAACACTGCATGGGTTTCGCGAAACGGCTCCATGGAAGCGAGGGAGGACGCAAGACGCTCTGCTGCATGCGGGTTATGCGCTACGTCGAGGATGGTGACCGGGCGGCCGGGTAGGACCTGGAATCGCCCGGGCAAATGGGCTCCCAGCAAGCCCTGCCGCATGGCCCTCATGTCCACCGGCAGGCACCCGCGCAGCGTGTCTAGCGCGGTGATGGCAGCCGCCGCGTTGTCGAGCTGGTGGACACCGCGCAGGGCGGGATGCGGCAATCCGCCACGGGTGCCGCCAGGGCCGCGGTACCGCCATTGCGTGCCCTCCTGCTCGGCGTCGAATTCCTCCCCCAGTCGCAGCATCCGGGCGCCCACGCAGGCCGCGTGTTCGATCATGGATGCGGGAATGTGGCGCTCAGAGATCACCGCCGGACGCCCGGCACGGAAGATACCCGCCTTCTCGCGGCCGATGGACTCCCGGGTGGGGCCCAGCCACTGCACGTGGTCTATGCCCACGGAGGTGACCACGGCGCAATCGGCATCGAACACATTGACCGCATCCAGACGGCCTCCCAGCCCGACTTCGAGCACCGCCGCTTCCACCCTGGCATCGCGAAACAGCCATGCCGCGGCAAGAGTACCGAACTCAAAATACGTGAGGGGGACGTCGCCGCGCGCGGCCTCGACGGCCGCGAACCCTTCCGCGAGCCCCCGCTCCGACACCATTCGGCCCGCGACGCGCACCCGCTCGGCGTAGGTATTGAGGTGGGGACTCGTGTAACACCCCGTGCGATACCCAGCCTCCACGAGCATGGCCTCTAGCAGCGCACAGGTCGAGCCTTTTCCGTTAGTACCGCCCCCGGTGCCAACGGGGCAGGCGAACGCCGGACCCATCCTTGCCCGGACCTGCTAGACACGGTCGAGGCCCATGTGGATATCGGCACGATGCTGACCCTCCACGAACCGCAACCAGCGTTCCAGCGAATCGGGGGGCGAAGACGACGCAAACGGGTTCATCCGGAGTCATCCAGCACGAGGCTGTGGGGGAATCGGGGGCGCGAACGGGGCAAAGCACCCGCTCGACCTATCCCCCGAGCCGCGCGGGCGCGCCATGCAGCGGGGGCGGCACCCGGCGGGGACGCGCGCGAGGATCGTGAGAACGCTGGCTATCCTGTCTCGCATCTGCCGGCGGTCCAGGATGAGGTCGACAGCACCATGCTCGAGCAGGAACTCTGCCCGCTGGAACCCGTCGGGCAAGACCTGTCGCACGGTCTGCTCGATGACCCTCGGCCCAGCGAAACCCACCAGCGCACCCGGCTCGGCAATCACCACGTCTCCCAGAAAGGCGAAGCTCGCGGAAACCCCTCCCATGGTGGGATCGGTCAGCACGGAAACAAAGGGCAACCTCGCCGCGGCGAGCCGGGTTAGCGCGGCGTTGGTCTTTGCCATCTGCATGAGAGACATGAGCCCCTCTTGCATGCGCGCACCGCCGCTGGCGGAAAAACAGACGAACGGCATTCCCTGCTCCACCGCGGTCTGCACGGCTCGCACGAAACGCTCCCCGACCACCGACCCCATGGACCCGCCGAGGAAGCGGAACTCGAAGGCCGCCGCGACCAGTGGCAGGTTTTTTAAGGACCCCTGCATCGCCACCAGCGCGTCGTCTTCTTCGGTGTCCCGGCGGGCGCCTTCGAGCCGCTCGGCGTAGCGCTTGCTGTCCACGAACTTGAGGAAGTCCAGCGGAACCACCTCGGCACCGATCTCGAATCGTCCCTCCGGATCAAGAAAGGCGTCCAGCCGTTCGCGCGCGGAAAGGCGGCTGTGGTGATTGCATTTTGGGCAAACGCCAAGATTCTTCTCGAGGTCGGCCCGGTACAGGACTTCCTCGCAGGACTCACACTTGCTCCACAGGCCCTCGGGGACCGCCTTTCGCCCTGCGCTGGCAGCCCGGTTTATCTTGGGTGGCAGCAGCTTCTGAAGCCAGCTCATCGCATAACCTCCACCGCCGGGGGCCGGGTCAGGCCGGAGCGTCCATGGCCTGGCGAATCTCGGCCAGAAGCCTCTCGAGGTTGCCCGCCGCTTCGCCAGGCCGCGAGGACTCGATCTCCTGAACCAACCGGCTGCCGATCACAACAGCATCTGAGACGCTGGCGATTGCACGGGCCGTGCGCCCGTCGCGTATGCCGAACCCCACACCAATGGGCAGGTTCACGCGGGCGCGGATGCGCGGAATGCGGCTCTTCACGTCATCGAGGTCCAGGCTCGCCGCTCCCGTCACTCCTTTCAGGGAGACGTAGTAGACATACCCGCTCGCGAGCTGGCCCACGCCGTCCATGCGCGTTTCGAGCGAAGTTGGGGACAGCAGGAAAATGGAATCCAAGCCACGCGCCTTCAGTTTTTCGTGCAGCGCGGCGCTCTCCTCAGGTGGGTAGTCCACCACCAGCACCCCGTCGGCACCAGCGGCTGCAGCGCTTTGCGCGAAATCGTCGTAACCCATGGCCTCGATGGGGTTGGCATACCCCATAAGCACCACGGGGGTGGTCTTGTTGGTGGTGCGGAAATCCGCCACGAACGCCAGGCAGTCGCGCAGCGATGTTCCATTGCGTAGCGCCCGCTCACTGGAGCGCTGGATAACGGGCCCATCCGCCATAGGGTCGGAGAAGGGCACGCCCAACTCGATGATATCGGCGCCTGCCGCCACCAGCGCGTGCATGATGGGTACGGTGCTCGCCTTATCGGGATCGCCGGCAGTGACGAACGGAATGAGAGCCGTTCTACCTTCGCCGTGCAGGCGGGCGAAAACATCAGGGATGCGGGACATGGAGACTTCTCCGATGATCCTGGCTCGGATGCGCAAAAGGCCCGCTCAGAGCGTGAGCCCGGAGTGCGTCGCTACGGTGTTCATATCCTTGTCGCCGCGTCCGGAGAGGTTGACCAGCAGCACCTTGTCCGAAGACATGGCTGCGGCCATCTTCATGGCATGGGCGACGGCATGGCTCGATTCCAGCGCCGGGATGATGCCTTCGAGCCGGCAGAGGGAATGGAAAGCTTCCAGAGCCTCGTCGTCGGTCACGGCAACGTACTCCGCGCGACCGGTGTCCTTGAGCCACGCGTGCTCAGGCCCGACGCCGGGATAGTCGAGCCCGGCAGAGATGGAATGGGTCTCGATGATCTGGCCATTTTCATCCTGCATGAGGTACGTGCGGTTGCCGTGCAGCACACCCGGTTTTCCAGCGCAAAGCGTGGCTGCGTGTTTTCCGGTGTGCAAGCCGAGCCCGCCGGCTTCGACGCCGATCAGGCGCACGTGCCTTTGCGATATGTAAGGATAAAAGGCACCCATGGCGTTCGAGCCCCCGCCCACGCAGGCAAGGACGGCGTCGGGCTGGCGACCGACCGCCTCCGGCATCTGCACAAGCAGTTCCCGCCCCACCACCGAGTTGAAGTCGCGCACCATCATGGGGTAGGGGTGAGGGCCCGCCACCGTTCCGATGATGTAGAAGGTGTCCTCAACGTTTGTGACCCAGTCGCGCATGGCCTCGTTGAGCGCGTCCTTGAGGGTCTTGGATCCGCTCTCCACCGGCACCACCGTAGCGCCGAGCAGCTTCATCCGGTAGACATTGGGCGCTTGGCGCTGCACGTCCTCCGAGCCCATGTAGACCACGCATTGCATGCCGTAGCGCGCGGCCACCGTGGCGGACGCCACGCCATGCTGCCCCGCGCCGGTCTCGGCAATGATGCGCTTCTTGCCCATGTGGCGGGCAACCAGCGCCTGCCCGACCGTGTTGTTGATCTTGTGGGCGCCAGTGTGGTTGAGGTCCTCGCGCTTGAGCCAGATCTGGGCGCCCGCGCACTTTTCGGTAAGCCGCCTGGCGAAGTAGACCGGGCTCGGGCGGCCCACGTAGTGCTTCAACTCATATTCGTATTCCGCGCGAAAGGAGGCATCCCGCCGCAGAGAATCGTAGGCGACACGCAAATCGTCCAGAGCGTGAATGAGCGTCTCGGCAACAAAGACGCCACCGTAGGGGCCGAAGTGCCCTTTGCGATCGGGGAGGTCATACATCTGCATCGTGGACTCCTTGCATGAATGCGGCCAGCTTCCGATGATCCTTTACGCCCTTTTCCCGTTCGACGCCGCTTGAGACGTCCACTGCCCAGGGCCGTACTGCGCGAATTGCTGAACCTACATTACCGGGATGCAGCCCACCCGCGAGAATCACCGGTACAGGCATCTGGCCCGGGATCAACGCCCAGTCTGCGGTGCGCCCGGAACCCCCGGGCGTGCCGGGAACAAAGGCGTCGAGAAGCAGGCCGCGGCCGTCACGAAAAACGGCCGCGGATTGTAGCAAATCGATCCCGGGCACCACTGCGAGCGCCTTGATCCAGGGTCTTCCGAACCGCGCACACTGGGCTGGCGTCTCAGCGCCGTGGAATTGGAGCAGGTCGAGGGGCACCTCACGCAGAACGGCTTCCACGGCCGCTGGGTCAGCGTCCACGAACAACCCGACGCTGGCGATAAAGGGCGGCAAGGTAGCCACGATTTCTGCGGCCCGCGCGGTACTCACGAACCGGGGACTGGGCGGGTAGAACACAAACCCCAGCGCATCAGCCCCCAGGCGCGCCGCTTCGAGCGCGTCGTCGCTACGCGTAATGCCGCAGATCTTCACCCTTACGCGCATATCGCGGGCAACGGCGCGCAGGGCGTCACCATCGGCACGCAGGCGTCCGCCGGATAAGCCACACCCGTAAGGTAAAGGCCGTCAGGGGCGAAAGTCGGGGCAGCGGCGGTCCGGTCGCGTCCGGCGAGGAGGCAGGCAAGCCAGTCGGGGGGCTGACGTCCCGCCCCCACGTACACGAGCGATCCCACGAGGTTGCGCACCATATGGTGCAAGAAGGCGTTGGCTGCAACGTCGAACACCACGAAGCGTCCTTCCTGGGCGACATCAAGGCGGCGCAGGTCGCGCACTGGTGAGCGGGCCTGACACTGCGCGGCGCGAAAGGCACTGAAATCGTGGACGCCCAGAACCGAGCGGGCAGCAGCGCGCATGGAATCCACATCGAGCTGGCCGTGCCACCAGCCCACACGCCCGTGCAAGATTCCAGGCCGCTCCGGACGGGGTAGCAGCACGTATCGGTAAGTACGCTCCAGCGCGTGGAAACGCGCATGGAAACCGGCGGCAACAACACGCGCCCATGTGACGCTCATGGGCGCGGGCAGCAGGGCGTTGACCCCGCGTGTCCAAGCCGAGAGGGGTCGCGGATGCGGAGCGTCGAAGTGCACGACCTGAGACGTGGCATGCACGCCCGCATCGGTACGCCCGGCACAGGTAGTCCTGACGGTGCATCCAGCCACGGAGGCCAATGCATCTTCGAGGGCATCCTGCGCACCGCTGCGGTCGGACTGGGTCTGCCAGCCGTGAAACCGGCTACCATCATATTCAAGGCCCAGGGCAATGCGCATCGAAACCACCGAAACGCACTAGATCAAGTGACGCGGCGCGAAGGCGGGGCCGCCGAGATGCGCGTTGTCATCTGGCGGTTCAGCTTGGTCAGCCCAGCGAGGCGAGCACCTGTTCGGCAGCCTCCCGCTGCTGCGCGTCGCCCTCGGCGATCACTTCCTGGAGAACCTCGCGGGCGCCTTCCTTGTCGCCCATCTCCTGATACGCCTTTGCCAGATCGAATTTTGTCTGGACATCGTACCAGCGTTCATCGTGACCCTCCCTTCCGGACGTCACGGCGGAGGCACTGCCAAGCCCCAAATCAATACCCGACAGGTCAAGGTCGGGAGCAGGTTGCTCTCTTGTTGGACTGGCGACCGGATTAAGGCTGTTGGCGTCGAAGTCCAGAACCATACCGGTTGACAGGGCCTTGGGCCCGACCCCGTCATATCCGCTCGGAGGCGGGGAGATTTCAGGAACGTCCATGTTGAGATCAATACCGCCCATTGAAGCGCTGGCGATTGTCTCTGGCGACAGCGCTTGAACTTTCACCGGGTCCTCGAGCGAAAGGTCTCCAGACAACTGTCCGTCGAGCGCCAGCGGTTCCTCTCCCGCATCAGGCATGCCCAGCGCAGAGATGTCGATGTCCGTCGGCGTGGCGAGCGCTTCGCCGTTGGCTCCCTCCATGCCGCTAAGGTCGATGTCGGTCGCCATGACTTGACCGTCGCTGTTCACGTCGAGGTCGAAATCAAGGTCAGAACCAGCCGCCATTCCACCAGCGGCGGCAAGGGAGCCCGCACCCAAGGCGACCGTTTCCGTGGGGGAGAACTCGCTTTCTCCGCCGGCCGCGTAAAGAGTGTTCTCAGGGTCAAGCTGGTACCCGAGCTGCACGGCTCTGTCCCAGACAGGCCCCCTGCCGCCCGTAGCGTCCTGAAGCTCGCGCGCGAGGCTCTCGAACGCATCCATATCTTGGCGATGCGCGTAGACCTCGAGCAGCTTGCCTTGCAATTCGTGCCGAGCCGGGTTTGCGGAGATAGCATCGCTGAGCCGTTGCTCGGCGAGATCGTAACGTCCGTAGTTCAACAGATCATCGACTTCGTCGAGCGGATCGCCCTCTGTCGGGGAGCCTGGCTCTGGGGACGGTGAGGCGGCAGGCTCAATGTCGCCCTCGGGTCCCTCGTCAGGTGAACCTACCGAAGAGTTTTTTTTTGAGCTCTTTGCGTCTTCCTTGGCTGTGAGGACGCTGTCCCCGTCGCCTGTCCGGCGCCGATAGCGTGCAAACCCCAGCCCGCCAAGCCCAAGGAGAGCGGCCACCCCTCCCGCCAAAATGAGAGGGTTCTCCATCAAATCGTCAACAATGCTGGGAGGAGGAGGGGGTGGCGGAGGCGGCGGCACGGGCTTGGCCTTGGGCCCTTCTTGGATAACGGGTGAAGGGGGCATTCCCGAAGCCGCCTGCCCATCCTGTGCCTTGGGTGGCTCCGCGGGTGCGGCAACAGCAGCCTCAGATTTCGGGCCCGACAGCGGCGGCTCCCCAGGCTGACCGGAAGGCTTCTGGCCCTTGGCCGTTTCAGCTTCCGCAGAGGAGGGCTTGGTTGCCTCGGCTGCTTTCTGCGCGGCAGACATTCCCTTGCTCTTCATTTCCATGAGCAATTCCATGTCCTTGACGGTCTTTTCCAGTGCAGCCAGACGCTGGTTCGCCTCACCAAGCGCCTTGTTCCTCGCCGCCAGTTCTTCCTCGAGGGTCCTCACGCGGTCCGGTGCGCCTTTCGCCCCCGCGCCCCCGGGCTTATCCCCCTCGCCCTTGGAGAGCTTGAGAACCTCCTTCGCTCCATCGGGCGCGGATGCGCCGCCACCCTCGGTGGTGCTGCTCACCTTGCCCGAAGCGCTTTGGGACGATGCGACAGATGTCGCGGCGCTGCTGGCGCTAGCAAGGGCGGCAAGCCTCTCGCGATATGCATTCCAGTTCGCCGCCTGAGCGCGCACCTCGCGGCGCGCCTCCGCGGCAGGAACGCTGCCGGCCAAATCGGCGTCAGGGACACGGAGCACGGCGCCGACCTTCAGGCGGTTCATGTTCTTGCCGGAGAAGGATTCGCGGTTTGCTCGAAAAAGGCTCACCAGCATCTGGTCGAGCGAAACGTCTACCGGCTTGTTGGCAACAGCAATCTTGGACAGGGTGTCGCCACGCTTCACAGCGTATTCGGTAACGGCGTTATTCGTCGGACCGGAAATGGCCTCGAGTTGGGCTGCGGGCTCAGGTACAACAACCCCGGGTGTTCCGGAGCGCGCTCGGGGTAGCCCTGGCTCTACGTCGACCCCTTGCGGTTGCGCACCACTGTCCATGGTGCCGCGGGAACCTGCGGGTTGAGGTTCGACAAACACGGGGGCGGATGCGGAAGACGCCCCGTCGAGGACCTGCGCGGGAGGAAGAGGCTTCACCTCAGGAAGGCTGCCCGACCCCTCAAAGCTGATTGGCGGATCCAAAAGCGCTGTGTAAGTGCGGACCAGTCTACCGGAGGTCCAGTAAAGCTCGATCAAGAAATCGACGAAAGGCTCGTTCAGGGGCTGCGTGGAACTGACCCTCACAAACTGCTCCCCGCTTGGCCTGGTGTCGATGGAGACTTTCAGGGTAGAAATGCACGGCGTAAAGGGCACGTCCGCTTGCCTGAATGCATCCGGAGACGCCAATCGACC
>DAIPHN010000004.1:0-38099 GCA_036771335.1 Burkholderiales bacterium | reverse complement strand
GTCATGCCGAAGCTGATGACGATGGCGGTGAGCACCAGCGCCTGGGGCAGCGGGTCGGCGTAGCCGGCCTGGGCGCCCACCACCGGCGGTGCGCCCACGCGGATGCCGCCCGAGGCAAAGATGAACAGATTGACCGCGTAGGACAGGAAGGTGAGCCCGAGCACCACCGGAAAGGTGCGCGCCCGCAGCAACAGGTACACGCCGGCCGCGGTCAGCAGGCCGATGGCGGAGGCGATCAGCAGTTCCACGGCTTCAGCCTTGCGCCGGCGGCGGCGGGCGCAACCGGCCCAGTTGCTCGAGGATCAGCATCACCACGCCGAGCACGGTGAGATATACGCCCAGGTCGAAGAGCGCCGCGCTCGCCCAGTGGATGTCACCTACCACGGGCAGGTGCAGATGACCGTGGGCGCTGGCGAGGAAGGGCCGTGCCCACGCCCAGGCGGCCAGGCCCGTGGCGCCGGCCACGGCGAGCCCCGCAGCCAGGGTGCGGGTGAAATCCACGCCCAGCCGCGCAGCGCTCCAGGCGCCGCCGTTGGCTACGTACACCATGGCCACCGCCACGGCGGTCACCAGGCCCGCCACGAAGCCGCCGCCTGGCAGGTTGTGGCCGCGCAGGAATATGTGTACCGCCAGCAGCAGCGCCAGCGCGAGCACCACCCGGGCCAGCAGGCCGAGCATCACTGGCCGGAAGGTCGCGGGCGCGGGTTCGACACCGGCTGCAACCGGAGACGGCCTGGCGCCGCCGAGCAGAGCCACGATGCCCAGGGCGGCGACGGCCAGCACCGTAATCTCGCCATAGGTGTCGAAGCCGCGGAAGTCCACGAGAATGACGTTCACCACGTTGGTGCCGCCGCCCTCGGGAACGCTGCGGGCGATGTGTTCGGCGGAAACCGTGGGTCCTGCCGTGGTGGTCATCCACCAGGCGGCGGCCCCCATGGCCAGGCCGCAGGCCAGCGCCAGGGCGCCGTCGCGCCAGCGCCGCGCCGCGGTGGACTCCACGGGCGTGGTGGCGGGCAGGAAGGGCAGGGCCAGCAACAGCAGCAGCACGGTGGCCACTTCCACCGAGAGCTGCGTGAGCGCTAGGTCGGGGGCGGACAGGCCCACGAAGGCGAGCGACACGGTCAAGCCCACGGCGCCCGTGAGGATCACCGCTGTGAGCCGCTGGCGGTGCAGGGCCACCACCGCTATGGTGGTGATGGCCAGCACCAGCCACACGCCGGCCGCAGCCGGATCGAAGGGCGTGTAGGCGTCCAGTTCGCGCGGCGGCAGGGTGGTGATGAACGGCGCCACGCCCAGGCTCAGGGCCGCCAGCAGCACCAGCGCCACCTGGCGCCGCAGGGTGCCGTCGGCGGTCAGGCGCGTGAAGCGCAGCGCCCCGTGTGTGAGTGCGGCCAGCCCGTCGAGGAACAGCCGCTGCGCCGTCCACCGGCCGTGGGACGGGTCGCGCCCGTGCAGGTCGAAGCGGTGCAGCAGGGTGAAGTACAGGATCGCGCCGGCCATCAGCGCCAGGGCGCTCATGGCGAGCGGCCCGTTCAGGCCGTGCCACACCGCCAGGCTGTAGGGCGGCGGCGCCGCGCCCACGACTGCGCCGGAGGCCACCTCCAGCAGCTTGCCGACGGTGAGGCCCGGCAACATGCCTACCAGCAGGCACAGGCCCGCCAGCACTTCCACCGGGATGCGCATCCAGCGTGGCGGCTCGTGGGGCGCACGCGGCAGATCGCGGGCCGGCACCCCGAAAAACACGTCGTGCACGAAGCGCGTGGAGTAGGCCACGCCCAGCACCGCCGCCCCCAGCGCCACCAGCGGGAACAGCCACCCCAGGATGCCCAGCGATTGCAGGCGCAGAGTTTCGGCGAACAGCATTTCCTTAGACAGGAAGCCGTTGAACAACGGCACACCCGCCATGGAAGCCGAGGCCACAATGGCGAGCGTACCGGTGTAGGGCATCGCCCTCCACAGACCGCCCAGGCGGCGCATGTCGCGGGTGCCGGTTTCGTGGTCCACGATGCCGGCGGCCATGAACAGCGAGGCCTTGAAGGTGGCGTGGTTGATGACGTGGAACACGCCGGCCACTGCCGCCATGGGGCTGTCGAGCCCGAGCAGCAGCACGATCAGCCCCAGGTGGCTGATGGTGGAGTAGGCCAGCAACCCCTTGAGGTCGTGGCGGAACAGCGCGGCCCAGGCGCCCACCGCCAGGGTGGCCAGACCCGTGCCGCCCACCAGCCAGAACCATAGCTCGGTGCCCGACAGCGCGGGCCACAGCCGCGCCAGCAGGAAGATCCCCGCCTTCACCATGGTGGCCGAGTGCAGGTAGGCCGACACGGGCGTGGGCGCCGCCATGGCGTTGGGCAGCCAGAAGTGGAACGGGAACTGCGCCGACTTGGTGAAGGCCCCCAGCAGCACCAGCACCAGCGCCACCGCGTAGTTCGGATGGGCGCGCAGCGCGTCTCCCGCCAGGTTGATGTCGGAGATGCGGTAAGTGCCCGCTGCATCGCCCAGCAAGAGCGCGCCAGCGAGCAGCGCAAGCCCGCCCAGGCCCGTGACCGTGAGCGCCATGCGCGCCCCCACGCGCGCATCGGCGCGATGGCTCCAGTAGCCGATCAGAAGGAAGGACGACAGGCTGGTGAGCTCCCAGAACAGCACCGTGAGCAGCAGGTTGTCCGACAGCACGATGCCCAGCATGGCGCCCATGAAGCCCAGCAGCATGGCGAAGAACCGCCCGAAGGGGTCCTGGGGCGACAGGTAATAGGCGCCGTAAAGAACGATCAGCGCACCTATGGCGAGGATCAGGCCGCTGAACAGCAGCGACAGCCCGTCCAGGCGCAGCGCTACTTCGAGGCCCGCCGGCTCGACCCAGGGCCAGGTCACGGCAAGTGCCTCGCCGCGCAGCACGGCGGGGGCCAGCGCCGACAGGATCGCCAGTCCTGCCAGGGGCACGGCGGCCGCGACCCAGGCGATCAGGGCCCGCGAGCGGCGATGCAGTAGCGCCGGCAGCACGGCCCCCGCGAAGGGCGCCGCCACCAGCGCGGCCAGCCAAGCGGCGCTGGCGGCGTCATCCATTGTGCGCGACCGCGGCCGGCGCACGCCGGGCGCGCAGCCAACGCGCCATCACCACCAGCAGGGTGAGAGCGGTGATGGGCAGCACGAACTGGAACATCATCCGGCTGTAGAGCGGCAACGCATCGTGGCCGGAGGCATCGAGCACGAGAAATGCGGTATAGGCCACGTAGTAGCCCAGGAAGACGCACCCTTCCCAGCGGGCGATGGACCAGTTCGTGAAGAAGATCGGCAAGCAGGCCACAGCCACGGCCAGCATTACCGGCAGGTCGAAGGACAGCACCGATGCCGGCACGGGCAGCCCCTGGCCCGACACCAGCGCGGACATGCCAAGCACGCCCAGGATGTTGAACACGTTGCTGCCCACCACGTTGCCCACCGCGATGTCGCGCTGGCCGCGGATGCTTGCGATCACCGCGGCTGCCACTTCGGGCAGCGAGGTGCCGGCTGCCACGATGGTAAGGCCCACCACGGTTTCGCTGATGCCCAGCCAGCCCGCGAAGGTAACCGCGGACTGAACCAGCAGGCGCGAGCCCGCCACCAGCAGCACCAGGCCCGCCACCACCAGCAGCGCCTGCCAAGCCCAGCCGCCGCCGATGCGCGCGGCACGGGCGCCGATGTCCACTGCACCCGCGTATTCGGCCACCACCTGCGGATCGCGCTCGCGCAGCGCGAGGCGTACCTGCAGCGCGGTGTAGGAAGCCAGGCCGGCCAGCAGCACTGCACCCTCCGTCAGGGAGAGCCGGCCGTCCCAGGCCATGAGGGCGAGCAGCAGCGATGCACCGATCATCACCGGCACGTCAAGCCGTACAAGCTGCTGGTGCACCACCAGCGGCGCGACGACGGCCGCCAGGCCGAGAATGAACAGCACGTTGAAGATGTTACTGCCCACCACGTTGCCCACGGCGATGGCTGTTTCGCCGCCGGCGGCGGCCTGCACGCTCACGGCCATTTCGGGGGCGCTGGTGCCGAAGGCCACCACGGTAAGTCCGATCACCAGCGGCGGAATGCCCAGAGCGCCCGCCAGCCACGAAGCTCCGCGCACCAGCAACTCGGCGCCGGCCACCAGCAGCGCGAGGCCGAGGGCGAAGAGGAAAAAGGTCATGGCGGGCTGGGGATGGTTCGGGGACGGTTAACGGGCGCTGGGCCGTGCTCACGATAGCAAAGTGTCATGGGCCGACCAGTCAGCGCCTCAGACCGGCGCCGAACGAAAAAGGTTTTAGGGCAGGCGCGGAGTTTGCGAGGGTACAGCCGCCAGGGCCCGCGGGGGCCCGCAAACCGGAGCCATGGCCATGGGGCGAACCGTTGTTTCCTTGCTGCTCGCGGCAATTGTTGCCGGTTGCGGCAGCAAGCCGCTGATACCTGACAAGAGCCTCAACCTGTCGCCGGGCTTCCACCCGCCGGCGGAGGCGGTTGTCTTCACCGTGCTTGCCGGGGCGGCGGCTTATTACTTGATCGAACCCACCGCACCCAACTGGGAGGTGAGGGCCGACCAGATGGATGCAACGCGCGTGGCCATCAGCCTGCGCAAGAAGCGCTTTTCCACCGGAGGTGATGGTGAGGCGCGCGCGCTGTTCCAGCGCAAGGCTCGAGAGATCGCCGACAGGAACGGTTTTGAAGGCTTCAGCGTGCTGTCCTTCGAGGAGGGGGTGGACTCCGAGACCACCGTGGCGCGCCGCGTGTCCCGCGGCGTGGTGCGCCTGGAAGGGCCTCGCCCGCTGCCGCCGGGTTGAACCTGAGAGTTCCGCCCGCCCCGGCGCTCACCGCGCCAGCGGCGTGAAGGGCAGTTGCGCCTCGCACCATGCGGCGGTGGCGAGGAGGTAGTTGGCTTCTCCGCGGCGCCCCGCTACCTGGAGGCCCAGCGGCAGGCCGTTCGGGCCCAGTCCCGTGGGCAGCGTGATGGCGGGCGCGCACAGCAACGTCCACGGCGTGCAGAAGGACGGGTCGCCGGTGCTGTGAAGTCCGCGGGGCGCCTCGCCGGCGGCGGGCACCGTGATCACCGCGCCGTAGCCCTTGTCCAGAAAGCGCTCGAAGGCGTCCAGCAGCGCCTCGCGCGCGGTCATTGCGGCCCGGTAGTCGTGTCCGGAGATGGCCTTTCCCTCGTCGAGAGCCTGGTTGATGGTGTCGCTCATGGCGCCGCGATGAAGGGCACGCACCGGCTTCGCCAGTTGCGCCGCCTCGTGCAGCATGATGACGCGATGGACCTGCCACACCGCGTCGAAGGAGGCTGGCAGTTCCACCTCGTCCACCGCCGCGCCTGCCTCCCTCAGCACGGCGATGTCGGCCGCGAAGCGCTGCGCCTGAGCGGGCTGGACGCGATCCCACAACGCCGTGCGCACGGCCGCCAGCCGCGGCGCGCTGCGGGCGGGGATGGTGTGGTGGCCCAGGATGCCCGTGCGCCGGGTGAGCCAGGCGGCCAGCAGGCCCGCATCGGCCACGGAACGGGCGAACACGCCCGGCTGGTCGAAGGTGGGGCTGAAGGGCAGCACGCCCGCCGTGGAGATCAGGTCGCGGTCGGGCTTGAAGCCCACCACGCCGCAGAAGGCAGCCGGGCGGATCACCGAGCCGTTGGTCTGGGTGCCGATGGCCGCGGGCACCATGCCGCAGGCCACCGCGGCGGCTGACCCGCTGGAGGAGCCGCCGGGCGAGTACTCCGAATTCCATGGGTTGCGCGTCTGGGAGGGCTGCATGAAGGCGAATTCCGTGGTCACGGTCTTGCCCATCACCAGGGCGCCCGAAGCGGTCATCCGCTGCACCAGTTCGGCGCTGACGGTGGGCAGGTAGCGTGCGTACAGATCGGAGCCCATGCCCGTGGGGTAGCCCTGCACATCGATGATGTCCTTGACGCCCACGGGCACGCCGTAGAGGAAGCCGCGCTCGGAGAGGGGCAGCGCGGCCGCAGGATCCGCAGCGGCCGCGCCTCGGGCGGCGGCAAGCCTGGCATCGGCCGCGCGTGCCGATTCGAGGGCGCGCGCGGGCTCGAAGCACTGCCACGCCATGATCCGGGGCTCTTGGGACGCGATGCGCTCGGTGCAGGCCATCACCAGCGCCTCACTGGTGATGGTGCCGGCGGCCAGTTGCTCGGCGGCTTCGCGCAGCCCGAGTGCGTGCAATGCCTTCATGCCTTATCCCTGCCTTCTTGGTTAGGCGTCCAGGCGGCCTCGCCCGGTCCGCAATCCTTCAGACGCCCCGGCGCCGCTCGAGCACCTCCGGGTTGAGGAGGTGCGGAGGGACGGCACCGGTGAGGGCGGCGATGCAGTTGCGCGCCGCCGTATCAGCCATGGCGCGTCGCGTGGGCTCCGAGGCCGAGGCGATGTGCGGCGTGAGCACCACGTTTTCCAGTTGCAGGAAACCGGGGTCCAGGGCCGGCTCGTTCTCGTACACGTCGAGCGCTGCGGCGCGGATACGCCCGGCCCCGAGCGCGGCGATCAGGGCCGCATCGTCCACGATGCCGCCGCGCGCCACGTTCACCAGCACCGCTGTGGGCTTCATGAGCGCCAGTTCCGCCGCGCCGATCATGTGATGCACCCCGGCGCTGTAGGGCACCAGCAGCACCACCACGTCAGCTTCACGCAGCAGGTCGTGCAGTCCCCGGTAGGCTGCGCCGTGGACGGCCTCTTCCGCGGGCGGCAGGCGCCGCCGGTTGCTGTAGAGCAGCTTCATGCCGAAGCCGCTGGCACGCCGTGCCACCGCCTGTCCGATGCGTCCGAAGCCCACGATGCCAAGCGTTGCTCCGTGTACGTCGGCACCGAGCATGAACTTGAGGTAGAGGCGCTGCCACTGCCCGGCCCGCAGGAGCCGCTCGGCCTCGCCCATGCGCCGGCAGGCGGCGATCACCAGCCCCATGGTGTGGTCGGCCACGCTCTCGGTGAGCACACCGGGCGTGTTGGTGACCATGATGCCCCGCGCGCTCAGGGCGGCCACGTCCAGGTTGTTGTAGCCCACGCCCACGTTGGCAACCACCTTGAGGCGCGTGGCCCCGGCCACCGTGTCGCCGTCGATGCGGTCGGTGGTGGACGCGAGAACCCCGTCGGCGTGCGCGAGCCGTTCGCGCAGCTCGACGGCCGAGTAGGGGTTGTCGTCCTGGTTGGAATCGACTTGGAAGTGCTCCGCCAGCATGGCCAGGGTCTCGTCGAAGACCTCCCGGCACACCAGCACGCGCGGTTTCATGTCTGCTGCCACCCCCGTGGTCTTGCCCTGCGGCGGAACCGCCGCGCAACACCCCGGATTCTAACCACTGTCGGGCGCGCTACTGGTAGAGCAGCCTCGGCAGCCACAGCCCGATCTGCGGAAACACCACCAGCAGCACCATGGCGGAGATCTGCAACAGCATGAAGGGCACCATCCCGGCGAAGATCTGCCCCAGCGTGACGTTGGGCGGTGCCACGCCCTTGAGGTAGTAGGCCGCCATGGCCATGGGCGGGGAGAGAAACGCGGTCTGCAGATTGAGCGCCGTGAGCAGGCCGAAGAACAGCGGGTCGATGCCGAAATGCGCGAGCATCGGCAGGAAGATCGGGATGAAGATGATAATGATCACCGTCCAGTCCAGGGGCCAGCCCAGCAGGAAGATAATGACCTGGGACAGCAGCATGAAGCCCCCCGGCGAAAGGTCCATGGAGTAGACCCACTGCTCCAGGATGCGCTGGCCGCCCAGCACGGCGAAGGTGGAGGAAAACACCATGGATCCCACCAGCAGCCAGCAAACCATGGCGGTGGTGCGGCTGGTGAGGAACACGGAGTCCTTCAGCCGATCCCAGGAAAGGCGCCGGTAGGCCGCGGCAAGTGCCAGCGCGCCGATGGCGCCGAGCGCGGCGGCCTCGCTGGCCGTGGCCCAGCCGCCCACGATGCTGCCCAGCACCGCGCCGATCAGCAGCGCCAGGGGCAGAAAGGACGTGAGCAGCATGCGCGCGATCTGCAAGCGGGGCACGTTGCGCTCCTCGGCGGGCAGCGGCGGGGCCAGGCTCGGATTGAGCTTGGCGCGCACCATCACGTAGCCGATGTACAGCAGCGCGAGCAGGATGCCGGGGCCGAAGGCGCCCGCGTAGAGCTGCACCACCGAGACGCCCGCGGTGGCGCCATAGAGGATCAGCATCACCGAGGGCGGGATGAGGATGCCCAGGCAGCCGCCCGCGGCGATGGCACCGGCGGCCATCTTCACGTCATAGCCCGCCTTCAGCATGGGCTGCAACACCAGCAGCCCCATGAGTGTGACCACCGCGCCGACGATGCCGGTGGCCGCCGCGAACACCGCGCAGGTGGCGATGGTAGCCACCGCCAGAGCCGCCGGCACTCTGGCCATGGACAGCTCCAGGCTCTTGAACAGCCGGTCGATGATCCCGGAGCGCTCAACGATGTAGCCCATGAAGATGAACAGCGGCACGGAGATGATCACATCGTTGGTCATCACTCCATAGGCTCGCAGCACCATGGAGTCGAACACCGGGTTGTCGCCCAGGGCCATTCCCGGTCTCCAGAAGGCCGCCACGCCGAAAAGGATGCCCATACCCATGAGGGTGAAGGCGATGGGGAAGCCCAGCAGTATCGCGGCCACGATCAGCCCCAGCATCACCATGCCCAGGTGCGCATTGGTGATGCGCGAGGGCGGCGGCAGGAACAGGATGTAGGCCAGCAGCATCAGCCCGATAAGCCCGAAGCCGATGGTGCGGGTGTCCAGCCGGAGCGCCCTCATCGCGTCACTCCCTTTACCTCGGCGGCCGTGACGATGGTCTTGAGCTGCTCCACATCCGCTTCCTCCACGTCGTGCTGACGCGCCGGCCACCGCCCGAGGCGCAGGCAGATGAGGCAGCGTGCCATCTCGGCGAAGGCCTGCAGCAGCAGCAGCGCCCCGGCCAGGGGAATGAAGGCCTTGACCGGCCATACCGGCAGGCCCGAGCCGGTCACGCTCGACGCTTCGCGGATCGCCCACGACTTCCCGGCGAACTCCCAGCCCGCATACACCAGGGCGGCGATGCCCGGAAGAAAGAAGGCCAGATATAGCACCAGATCGAGAGCCGCCTGGGCGCGCGGCGACAGCGTGCGATACAGCAGGTCGGCGCGCACGTGCCCGTTGCGCGACAGCGTGTAGGCACCGCTCATCATGAACAGGATCCCGAACAGCGCCAGGGAGACGTCGAAGCCCCATTGCGTGGGCGTGCCGAGCTTGCGCACCACCACATCCCAGCCCACCACGGCGGTGAGCAGCACGATGCACCATGCAAACGTCTTGCCGGCGAGAGCGCTCACGCGGTCGATGGCGAGAAGAAACGCGCTCACGTCAGGCCCTTCCGAAAAAGTGCTCGTAGGCCTGGCGAGGATCGTTATTGAACTTCACCTGGTAGCCCACTACGCGCTTGAGGAAGCCGCGCTGGGACTCGAGGACCCTGGCGAAGAACGCGTTCGACTCTGCCTTGCGGCGGATCACCTTGTCCCAGGCGCCCAGCTGCGCTTCCAGAATCTCGCGCGGGGTTTCCACGAACCTGACGCCGCGGCCGTCGCGCATCTCCTCGTAGGCTTTCGAGTAGCGGTCGAGCATCTTCCAGTGCATGTCAGCGCTGGCGGCCTTGACCGCATGACGGAAGGCGGCCTGCTGAAGGGGCGAAAGGCCCTCGAAGACGCGCTTGCCCACCAGCGCTTCGAAACACTCGGCAGGCTGGTGGTAGCTCTTCACCATGCACACTTTCGCCACGTCAGGAAAGCCAAGCGCCTGGTCGGAAGCGGGGTTGTTGAATTCCGCGGCATCGATTACGCCGCGCTCCAGCGCGGGGATGATCTCGCCGCCGGGCATAGCCACTACGGAGGCGCCCATCTCGTTGAACAGGTCGATGGACAGGCCCACGGTCCGGTACTTGAGCCCCTTGATGTCCGCCGTGGAGCGCACCTCGCTCTTGAACCATCCAAAGGGCTGAGCGCCCATGGGACCCCACAGCAGGGGAACCACGTCGAGCTTGAGGACATCGCGGTACAGCTCTTCGTAGAGCGCCTTACCGCCGCCGTACTCCATCCAGGCGAGCAGCGTGTTGGCGTCCTGTCCCAGGGACGGGCCGGTACCGAACAGCGACAAGGCGTTGTCCTTGCCGTACCAGAATGCCGGTACCCCGATGCACCCGTCGAGGATTCCCTTGTGCACGGCATCGGCCATGTCGAAGGGAGCGACCACGGCGCCCGCCGGCAACAGCTCGATGTTCACGGTGCCGCCACTGATGTCGGAGACGGCGCGCAGGAAATCGCTGCTGATCTCGAAAAAAGGATCCTTGGCCGGGAAGCCCGCCTGAAACTTGAGGGTCACGCTGGCGCCCATGCCTGCCCCGGCGGCCGGACCGCCCTGCGCCTCGGGCGCCTTGTCTCCGCCGCCGAGGCCGCAGCCAGAGGTAATGGCAAGAGCGGCCGCACCGCTGGTGGCCACTGCGCCTGTCAGGAACTTGCGGCGCGCGCCGCGCGGTTGTTTTGACATTTTAACCACCACCACTGTGGGATTAGCAAATGAAAGTTTGTTGCGGAAGTGCCGCTTGGTACGCGCCCGGGGACAAGGGTTCCCGGCGATGGTGCGGAGTGGCGCCAGGCACGGGGCGATAATGTCCCCGCCTTTCCACTGTCACGCACAAGCGGAGTGAAATCCATGGCTACGATCCAGTACCTCACCACCGTCCAGTTCGACCATGGCGCGGTGAAGCTTGCCGGCGCGGAGTGCCAGCGCCTGGGCATCACGCGCCCGCTGGTGGTTACCGATGCCGGTGTGCGGGCAGCGGGCCTGCTGGCACGGGTTGAGGCGCACCTGGAGGGACTGCCAGTGACGGTGTACGACGGCACGCCCGCCAATCCCACGGAGGCGGCGGTTCTGGAGGCGGTGGAGCGCTATCGCGCCGCCAGCGCTGACGGCTTGCTGGCTGTGGGAGGTGGATCGTCCATTGACCTGGCCAAGGCAGTAGCTCTGTTGGCCACCCATCCTCAGCCGCTGGCGCAATACGCGGCGGTGGAAGGCGGCGTGGCACGCATCACCGCCGCCGTGGCGCCGCTAGTGGCGATCCCCACCACTGCGGGCACGGGCAGCGAGGTGGGACGCGCCAGCGTGGTGGTGCTCAAGGACGGCCGCAAGCTCGGCTTCCTGTCACCGCACCTTCTGCCCAAGGTGGCGTTGTGCGATCCGGAGCTCACTCTGGGGCTCCCGCCGCTGCTCACCGCGGCTACGGGGATGGACGCCATGGCCCACTGCATCGAAACCTTTCTGTCCCCGCTCGTGAATCCGCCCGCCGAAGCCATTGCGCTGGACGGGCTGGTACGGGCAGGCTCCTTCCTGGAGCGCGCAACCCGCGACGGCAGCGACCGCGAGGCGCGCTGGAACATGATGATGGCTGCCATGGAGGGTGCCCTTGCGTTTCAGAAGGGTCTGGGGGCGGTACACGCCCTGTCTCATCCCCTGGGCGCGCTGCACGACCTGAGGCTTCACCACGGCACGCTTAATGCTGTGCTGCTGCCGCCGGTGCTGCGCTTCAACGCGGGCCACGTGGGCGACAAGCTCGGGCGTATCGCCCTCGCCCTGGGTCTGTCTGCGGCCGCTGATGTGCCGGGGGCCATCACCGGGCTGAATGCCCGCCTGGGCTTGCCTGCGGGGCTCAAGTCCATGGGCGTGCCGCATTCCGCGCTCGAGGGCATCGCCGCTGCCGCAACGAAGGATCACTGCCACGCCACCAATCCCCGTCCGGCCAGCGTGGCGGACTACCTCGGGTTGCTGCAGGAGGCGTTCATCTGAGGAAGGGGCTCCTCCCGGTGCAGGGACATGGTGCCCATGGCCGGGGGATCGTTGCGAAGAGTTACCTGTCCACGCCAAGGGTGTTTCGGCGTATCGGGTGGTGATCGTCAGGGCCGTCGTTGTGCTGCACAGCATGACCCCTGAGCCGGCCTCGCTGATTTGTCCAGATCTTGTCCAGAAACATCATTTTCCTTCAGGAATTATTCTCATGCTCAGGTAGAAAAAATGACTACCATGTTGAAATGATGAGCCTAACGGAGCGTGACAGCTAAAGCGCTGTACTGGTCAACATGTTGACATCGTCTGGACAAAGGTTCATGATTCGCGCTGTCAATATCTCACTTCCATTTGAGGAACCAGTCCATGAAAAACGCTTTTGCTGCCTTGATTACCTCCGCTTCTCTGCTGGTTGCCACCTCCGCCCTGGCGGCGCAGTCCGGATGGCAACTCGTTGCTGCCCAGGGAGGCCAGACGGTTTTCTTTCAACCCAAGTCGGTGAGCGTGACCGACGAGGGCCTCGAAGTCTCCATGTTGGAGGACTTTCGCGACACCGAATTCCTGGGTGCGCCGGTCTTTCCGCACAAGTCACGCATGAGCACCTACAGGGTGGACTGCGATACGGCTCAGGCGGGACTGACAGCCTGGACGCTGTACAGCGCCAACTTCGGCCAAGGCGAGGTGGTGTGGTCGGACAAAGCGGAAGCAGTGGCCATGTTTCGCGCCTCCTCAGAGCCCGCGGTCGAACGTCTTGTGCAGCGGGTCTGCGCGCCCTTCCTCGCCCGCCGCTAGGTCCATTGGCTATGCGCGACACCTCATCCGAGTTCCACACATAAAACTCGAGAGCGTTTTCTCAAGGACTTTTGATGTTTTGTGGGCGCTGCTTTCGATGAATCCTGCTCTCGGTGTGCAGCGGGAAATGGTGGCGCGAGATGGACGAGTGTCGGCCTGACTGGACGTGGAAGGGTTGTTGATCGTCGATGATTTTGTGGAAGCGCAGGGTTTTCGTTTCTATGTCTTGCCCTGCGCGCTCGGTCATGACTGAGTTACCCATAGTTCCCAGCTCACAGCGAACCACTTCGAATTTGGAGCGGAGTCGATGATTATGGCCACTTTCAAGATGTTCAGTTGTGAGCTGCGCAGCGGAGAGTCCATTTTGAGGAACTTCGGTCGGGTGAATGTTTACGGACGTCGTAAGTGCGGTGGACGAGAGGATCAGGGTCAGGCGTGTAGCCCCTACCGGCATGGCTTGGGCTGAAAGGCGATGCAGTAGCGGTGAGCAACTCGGCAGCCTCTGACGAATTGCATCGGAGGTCTGCGCCCGCCCGGGCGGATTGGCTCGGGACACAGCGGATAACGTGGTACCCCGGAACAAGCGTCCACTTTCAGACGGTCGTCGGAACACGCCGGGACGACTTCTGCAGTCGCCTCCACGCCAACGCTACGCCAGAGGCCGAAAAAAGGGCGCCGACAATAGTGAGTGTGACGATGGCGACCGTCCGCCACCGTGAGTGCCGGAGCGCGGGGATATCGAACGTGTGCGCCGCGTCAAACAGCCACCGGTAGGTTCTTCTCGAAGGATCGAGCACTTCGACGACCCGGCCGGTGGCGGCGTCCACATGGAACCAGAGCGACCCGCACACTGCGCGCGCCACGAGCTGGTCGTCGGCATCGACTCTACCGCGATACGCATCATGAGGTTCCACCCAGAAAGGGTGGTCGCAGTTTTCGCGTAAAGGTGCTGTAGCCGTGGCGATTGCCGGCAGGCTAAGGTGAGTCGAGCGCGGGCGGTCCGAGGCGTCCACCGATCCGGCAGCGGCGCTCACGAGGCGGACATGAGTCTTGCCGCCCAGAACGAACCACTCCACCTCCGCGACGGGTTCGGTGACGGCCAACGGTAATGGCACGAGGGATCCTTCGTAAAGCCGAGCGAGGTCGCTGGCGGTGGGCCGTCCCGTGGAAAAGATCCGTCCATGATCCATGGAAAGCCAGCCGCTGACGATCCAAGAAAGTACGAAGGTCATGCACGCGAGTCCCAGCAGGTGGTGGTAGCGCAGCAGGAGGGCGCGCCGCGATTGGCGGTGCTTCAGTCTCATGACGCCCACCGCCGTGCCGCTCACCGCCGCCGCGGCGGCCACAAGCGACAGCCACCAGACCGTGCGGTCCCAGGTGTGCCAGTGTTTGCGCAGCACGGTGGGGTAGATCCAGTGGATCACGCTCCCCGCCCAGTTCCACAGCCGCTCCCGGGCAGTGGTGTCCAGGACCACTTCGCCGGTGGTGGAGGATACGTACAGCGACGTGTCGTAGAGGTCGTTCAGGGAAACCCGGAACAACGGCCGGTGAGGGTCGAAGCGGTTCGGCACGCTCCACTGGTCGTAGGGTTCAAGTACCGCAACCGCTGCTGCCGCTGCTTCCAGGGACCTGCTCGCGGCGTGGGCGCGGGCGATCGCCAGGGCGCGGTCACCGGTCACGGACAGCCGCTCGCCGGAGGATCCGTCGAGCGCTTCGCGCTGCCCCCCCAGACCCTCCACCAGGTAGACGGGTTCGCCGCCGGATCGGAACAGCTTCAGCCGGATGGGGTCTCGAACGGTTGTCCGACCCAGGATTTCCGCGGGCGCCCAACGGGGAGGTTGTCCCAGCGGCTCCAGGCCTGCCCGTCTCTCCATCTCCGTGAGATGCGGAAACGGAACGAAGTGCATGACCAGACCGGTGGTGAACCAGGCGAAGAACAGCAGGCAGCAGGCCACCCCGAGCCAGCGGTGTAGCAGCGCCAGGGTCCGCACGAAGGGGCCCTCAGAACCGGAACTGGGCCTGTACCTCGTACGTGCGCGGTACGCCGAGCAGGATCTGATCCGGGTAGAACGCGTCGCTCCACACCGCATACTCCTGGTTGGTGAGGTTGCGGACCCGGAAGGTGAGGCGCGTCTTGGCCACCTCCACCGCCGCGAAGGCGTCCACCACCGTGTACGCGAGCAGCTTCACAGTGTTGGCGTCGCTGTGGAAGCGGTCGCCAACGTGCCGGACTGAGGTGCCGATGTCGGTGGGTAGGGCGACGGGCAATCGGTAGGCCGCTCCGGCGTTGGCCACCACGCGGGGCACGTTGGGCGGTGCGTTGCCGGAAAAGCTGCCCCCGGTGAAACTATAGTTTTGATACTCAGCGTCGGTGTAAGCCAGGTTGGCCCACAGATTCCACACTGGCGACGGGCGTACCCCGAGGGCCAGCTCGGCACCGCGGGACTTTTGCTGCCCGGCCACGTTGAGCGCCCGGCCGCCGGCCGCCGCGTATACGTTGTTTCGCTGGATGTCGAATACGGCGAAATTCCATTCGCCCCGCGAGTCCCAGAACAGCGACTTGAGCCCTGCCTCGACGCTGCGCGAGCGCGTCAGTTCGAGAGGTTGCGTGGGTCCCAGGAGGAACAGGTTGTTGGCCGCCACGTCGGCCCCGGTGGCGAATTGCGCATACAGCATGGCGCCGGGCGTGATGTCGTAGGTGGCGCCCACGCGCCCGGTGGTGGGGTTGAAGGACTTGGAGTACGGAAAGCCCGGCCGGTTGCTGCCATCGGCATTCACGTGTCCCCGGTCGAGATCGATTACCTCATGCCGCAGCCCGGCCATCACCGCAAGTTGCGGCGTGAGGCGCAGCCGGTCTTCCACGGAAAGCGCCACATTGCGGATATCGGTGCTCTGCTTGCGCTGGGTGAGCGGGCCGTAGGTTCCGCGCGGAGGGTCCACCAGCGGCACGCTGTCGCCGGGGAAATTGCCCGCGCCAGGCCGGTCGAAGTCCAACTGGCTCGCGTCCACCACGGCCGTGAGGCGGTTGTCCATGGCGCCAATCTTGTGATCCCAGAGAACCTGCGTCCTGTTACCCACCAGGGACTGGTTGTGGGCGACGAAAAAGCGCTCCCGGTCCACCAGGCCCGTGGCTGCGTTGAAAGCGATGACCTCGTTGTTGCGCCACTCCCGGTCGGCCGTATAGAAATAGGTCTGGTTGCGCACTGTGACCCCGGGAAGCACCTGCACGTCGAACCCGCCGCGCACGAAGTACTCATCCGCCCGGTTGCGGTTGTCCAGCACGTTGTAGTTGGTCCGCAAGGTGCGGCGATCGATGGTGATCGCGCCAAGGTCGGTGCCGTTGAAGTTCGATACGTGAGTGCCGGAGACAATGCTGTTGGTGGCGTCGGCGCCCGACACGGAGAGCGGCACCAGTGGCGTGCCCCAGTAGGGGCTTGCCTCGTCGGACTTCATTTCGGTGGCCATCCAGAGCTTGACCGTGTCGCTTAGGCGGTAATCGAGGCCGCCGGAGAAGTGCGAGGAGCGGCTGCCCGTGTCGTTGATGAATCCGTCGGAGCGAACATCGGAGAAATCGGCGCGGAAGTCGAGCCCGGGGATGCTCGTGCTGCCGCCCACGCCGAGGCCGAAGCGGCGTGTTCCGAACGATCCGTAGGCCGCCTCGCCGTTGATCTGCACCGGCCCGCTCTGGGGCCCCCGCGTCACGTAGTTGATCGCGCCGCCGGCGGCGCCTTCTCCCGACATGAGCGACGCAGGCCCCTTGAGGATTTCGATGCGCTCCAGGTTGAAGGCATTCATGACCCGCGAGGTCATGTTCTGGGGGCCGATGCGGATGCCGTTGTAGAGGACGTTGATCTGGCTGTTGGTGAAGCCGCGCATGGAAAACGCGGCCGGTTCGGCGGGGAAATCTGCGGCGGTGACACCGGTGGCGGCCTCGGCCGCCTCCGTCACTGTGCGTATGCCGCGGGCGCGAATGGTTTCCTGGTCCACCACGTCGATGGAGGCGGGCGTCTCGCGAGGGGTCAGGCGGAGCAGGCTGCCGCTGTCCACCTGCGTCTTGCCCTTCAAGGGCGTGCTGCCGCTGGCGGAAACACGAACTTCCGGAGCGGAAATGGGCGGCGTCTGGGCCAGGGCCGGGCAGGCCAGCGCCAGTGCCGAAACGGTGATCCAGGCGAAGCGCCAGCGTTCCCGACGGGGCTGCGGTATAGGTGGTTCTGCCCGCGTGCTGCAGGTTCCCCCGAGCATCGACTGCTCGGGATGGTGATGAGCGCGCGTACGGGAGAGAAGTGCGGTCATGGCGACAGGCCTCTGGGATTGTAAATGCAATATAGTTGCATAATGAAACACGTACCGGTCGCGCGGCAAGGCCCAGCGTGAGGCGCTCGCTCCTCCACCCATGCCTGCCCGGCGGGCCGCCGCCGCGCCTGAATGGGGGATGGCTGGACAGTCGGACTTGCGCAAGGACGCAACCTCGCCCATCATCCGCGAGTGCGAATGCGGCCGCAGCTCCATGCGGGTCGATTCCGGTCCTTAGCACTCGGGCCCGCGCATCGTGGCCATTGCGGCTGCACTGCCTGTTTTGAGAAGCGGCGACGCTGCCGCCATGTCCATGACCCGCGTACCCGCCCACTGGAGCCTGGATGGCGAGGGGTTCATTCTTTGCTACCGGTTCCCCAGGGATCCCGCAGCTGTCGAGGGCCTGGTTCCCGAGCCATGGTGTGATTGCTACCTCGGTGGTTTGGGTGCGGTCATGCTGGTGGACTACCGTAGATCGGACGTGGGGCCTTACCGGGAACTGCTGGTGGTGCCCGGGCGGTTCCGGTTCAGGGGGCAAGCACGTTTCGCCATCACACGCATCTGCGTGTCCACCCAAGAAAGCGCCTTCAACGGGTGGGAGAACTGGGGCATTCCGAAAGACCGGGCGGACTTCCACGTCAGCTTGCCCGGGGACCGCTCCTGCCGGCTCTTGGTGCGCCGGGGTGAGGACGCCATCGCCGATGTGACCCTGCGCACCAGCGGCTGGGGCGCGCCCTTCACCACGGCGCTCGTGCCTGCCCCACTGCGCACGCTGGTGCAACCGGCCGGCGACCGGCTGCTGGCCACCGCGCCCGGCGGCCAGGGCTGGGTGGGCCTGTAGGGCGTGAACGAGGCTAGGGTGAACGGAAGCCTGTTCCCCGACTTCACCCGCCTGCCGCTGCTGGCCGCATTCCACGCGCGCCATTTGCGCCTTCGGTTTCCCGCCGCGCGCGCCTTCCTCGCTGCGGCCTGACGTCATGAAACTCGACGGCTGCCGCATCATCCTCACGGGAGCCGCCTCGGGCATCGTCCGTGCGTTGCTGCACGAGTTGAGCCGCACCGAGGCGCACGTGCTCGCGACCGACATGGACCTCTCGTGCCTGCAGGAAACGGCACGGCAACTCTCTGCCGGCGGTGCTGCCCGAATCGAGCCCTTTGCCTGCAACGTAGCCGATCGGCTCCAGGTAGACCGTCTGTTCGACCACGCGGTGCGATCCCTCGGCGGTGTGGACCTGTTCTTTGCCAACGCCGGCTTCGCCTACTACGAGCGCATGGGCGAGCCCGACTGGGGGCGCATGGAGCGCATCTACCAGGTCAACGTCCTGTCTGGCCGATGGGGACCGCCCCGGAGCGTCCTTGTGAGCGCGGCTGGCGGGGCGCCACGCCGTGCGGCGGCACGGATGCTCGGCTGACCCCAGTTGCGGCGAAGTGGCCTTGAGTTTTCGGTCTGGCACGCCCAAATCTCCCGGCGAATCCCAGTCGGGCCGCCGGCGATCGCCGTGCAGTCCGGCGGCACGGCCACCGGTCATACCCGCTGCCACTCGTGGCCCGCTGCCTTGGGATGCGCGCTTTCCGCGGCGCCACCGCGCCCTCGCAGCGCTGTTCGGCGACCTGGAGCCATTGCCCCGCGCCTGGCCCGACCCGCGGGCGCTGAACGCTCTGCTGGCCCGCGGCGGCGGTACGGCGGTGACCGCGGGGGGTGTGCCGGTGCGTGCCGTGCCCGGCATTGCCCTCGGGGGGGGCGACTGGGAGCGGCGGCTGGCAGCCACGGGCGAGATCCCGGTGCGGCAGGGTAACTGGCACGATCTGTTCAACCTTCTCGCCTGGCGGGCTTTTCCCCGCACCAAGGCGGCCGTCAACGGTGCCCATCTGGAAGCGCTGGTGCACGAAGCCGAGGGGCGCCGAGGCTCGCGGCGCGATGCGCTGGCGGCCTTCGACGAGGACGGTCTGGTGGTGGCCTGCGAAGATGACGAACTCGAAGCCCTGGTGCGCGATTTCCGCTGGCGCGAGTTGTTCGTGGACCACCGGGATGCGGCCCGCGCGCGGCTGCACGCCCTCGTCTTCGGCCACGCGCTGTGCGAGAAACTGCTGGCGCCCTTCAAGGGCATCACGGGCAAGGCACTGTTCGTGGCCGTGCCACCGGGATTCGGGCGCTTGCCGCTGTCCGAGCAGCGGGCGCTCGCGGACCGGATCGCCGCGCCGCAGGTGGCGGGGCTGCTTTCTCCGCGGGCGCTTGCACCGCTGCCGGTTCTGGGCCTGCCCGGGTGGTGGCCCGGTAACGAAGACCCTGCCTTCTACGACGACCCGGCGGTGTTCCGGCCTGGACGGCGGGTCCGCGGAGCGGATCAGGGGTGAGGCCGGCGCCGGCGCCGGCCTGGCGGTACACTCGCCTGTCATGAGTGCGCCCGATTTCTGCCGGGCGGTGCCAGCCATCCCGTCGATCCCGTGAGCCACGACGGCAGGGCGCCGCGCCGCGCGCTGCTGCTGCTTGCCTGCGCTGGGTTTGTTTCCGGCGCGTCCATGCGGGTGGCCGAGCCGCTCCTGCCCACCCTGGCGCGGGAGTTCGGCGCGGGGGTGCGCGAGGCCTCTGTGGTGCTGGCGGCCTTCAGTGTTGCCTACGGCAGCTTCCAGATCGTGCATGGCCCGCTGGGCGATCGCGTGGGTAAGTTGCGCCTGGCCACTGCGGCCATGCTGCTGGCGGCGGTGGCCGCCATGGCCTGCGCGGCGGCGTCTTCCCTCGAGGCGCTTGCCGCCCTGCGCTTCGCGACCGGCATGTTCTCCGGCGCCATCATTCCGCTGTCGCTGGCGTGGATCGGTGATCACGTGGACTACGCCCACCGTCAGGCGGTGCTGGGGCGCTTCGTAGCCGGCACGCTGCTGGGCCAGAGTTTCGGGCCGCTGCTGGGCGGCACGCTGAGCGACCTGGCGGGATGGCACACCACCTTCGTGGCGCTGGGCGCGGCTTTCCTGCTGGTGGGGTTCGCGCTCGCGGCCGATGCGCGCCACGATCGCGGCAAGACCTCCGGCGCGCCCGTGGCGGCGTGGCGCCAGTACCTGGCCATCCTGCGATCGCCGAGGGCGCGCCCCGTGCTGTTCACTGTGGGCGTGGAGGGTTTCCTGTTCTTCGGTGCGTTTGGCTTCGTCGGTGCGTACGCGCATCAGCGCTTTGGGCTGAGCGACACGGCGACGGGGGTGCTCGTGGCCGGCTTCGGCGTGGGCGGTGTCGCCTACAGCCTGCTGGTGCGCCAGCTGGTGGGGCGCGTTGGCGAGGCCGGCCTGGTGGTGGCAGGTGGCGTCACGCTGCTGGGGTGCTTCCTGGCACTCGCTTGCGTGCCCCTGCTGGCAGTGGCGGCCACCGCCGTGGGCGTGATGGGACTGGGTTTCTACATGTTCCACAACACGCTGCAGACGCACGCCACGGAGGTGGCGCCCGATGCGAGGGGAGCGGGCGTGTCGTTCTTCGCGCTGTGCCTGTTCCTGGGTCAGGCGGCCGGGGTGAGCACCTTTGGGCTGATGGTGGAGCGGTTTGGCCACAGGTGGCCCTTCGTGGCAGCAGGGGCAGGGCTGGCGGCGCTGGCATGGTGGTTTAGCGCGCGGCTGATGGCGCTGCGGAGCCGGCCGCCGGCCGGATACGAGTGAGTCCTGACCGCGGCCGTTCACGGCGGGCTGCCGCCCCGGTGTTACGGGCGCCTGCTCCGGTATGCTTTTGTCCCCGATCCCACTTGTCGAGGATTAGCCTTGACCCGTTGCTCAGCTTCGCGTGCCCTGTTCACGCTGTTCCTCGGCGGAGCCGTGCTGGCCGGTTGGGGGCCGGCGTGCGCGCGGGATGCCACGCCCTACTTTCCTCCCCCGGGCGACGGCTGGGCGGAGCGCGCCCCCGCCGAGGCGGGGATGGACGCAGCGCGCCTCGCCGAGGCAGTGGCCTATGCTCAGGCCAACGAGGTTCTCTGGCCCAGAGACGTACGCGCCCAGATCGAGAAGGACACGGCCAAGGAGCCCTATCCAGAAATCCTCGGCCTCGTGAAGCCCCGCGGCAGGCAGAACGGGTTGATATTGAAGGGCGGGCGCATCGTGGCGGAGTGGGGCGACACGCGGCGCGTTGACCTGAGCTTTTCGGTGGCCAAGAGTTACCTCTCCGTGGTGGCAGGGCTGGCTTACGACGAGGGCCTGCTGGGCGACCCCGATCAGCCGGTGGGAGCTCGCGTCAGGGACGGCGGCTACGACTCGCCGCACAATGCGCTCATCACCTGGACGATGCATCTGCAGCACACCAGCGAGTGGCAGGGCACGCTCTGGGACAAACCCGACGTGGCCGACCGGCGGCGCGGCTATTTCCGCACCCTCGAGCCGCCGGGCACCTTCTGGGAGTACAACGACGTGCGGGTGAACCGGCTGGCGTTGTCGCTGCTGCGCCTGTATGGGCGGCCGCTGCCAGACGTGCTGAGGGCGCGCGTCATGGACCCCATCGGCGCCAGCAGCGAATGGGTGTGGCACGGCTATCTCAACTCTTTCGTCGAACTGGGCGGGCGCCGCATCCAGTCGGTGAGCGGCGGCAGCCACTGGGGCGGCGGTTTCTGGGCCAGCACCCGTGATCACGCCCGCTTCGGCTATCTCATGCTGCGGGGCGGAGAGTGGGACGGGCGGAGGCTGCTGTCGGCAGACTGGATCCAGCGCGCGACCGCCCCCGCGCCGCTTGCCGGTTTCCAGGGCTATTTGTGGTGGCTGGCCTCGCCCGCCAATCCCGCCCTGCCCAGCCTGCCGCCGGGCAGTTACGCGGCGCTCGGTTCGGGCGGCAACATGATCTTTGTGGATCCGTCCCGCGATCTGGTGGCCGTGGTTCGCTGGCTGGATGTTCCGAAGCTGGATGGCTTCATCCAGCGCCTCGTGGCGGCCGCGCCGGGGGGGAGTGTGCGATGAGCGGCGGCTCGGTGCCGGGCGTCTTGGCCGCGCTGCTGGCGGCCACCTGCCTGGCCGCGTGCGCCGCGCTTCGGGAGCCTGGTGCAGCTGTGGAGGCCGAGGTGTTGCCCGGGGCGCGCTGGGTATTGTCCTTTCCCGTGGCGGGCACCCTGGTGTCCCAGGCGCTCGTCCCCGGCGGCAGGGCCGCCGAGGGCCAGGTGCTGGCCGTGCTCGATCCCGCGCCCTTCGAGGCACGGGTGTTGGTCCGCTCGGCGGCCTTGCGGGCGGCCGAACAGCGCCGTGTGGGTGGTTACATGGACCCGGAGGCCCTGCGTGCCATGCTGCCCTCGGTGGTGGCGCCAGAGCGCTTCGACGCCCTGCGCGTGGCGGTGCTGCAGGCCGAACTGGGCGTAGCCACTGCCGGCCTGGAGCTGCGTCGTGCGCTGCTGGATAACCAGGCCACCATGCTGCGGGCGCCCGCAAAGGTAGTGCTGCAGCGCTGGCTCGCGGCCGAGGGCACGCACCTGGCGGCGGGTGCGCCGGTGGCGGAGGTGGCGGACGTGTCCAGCGTACGGGTGGTCATTCGCCCGGCGCCGTCCTGGCGACCTGGTACCCGCGTGCTGGCGGAACGAGCAGATGGCACGCGGCTGTACGGCTGGCTGGGCGCCCGTCAGGCGGATGAACCAGGTGGCGGCGGCGCGCCGGTGATGATGTCCGAGTCCGTGGTGCTCGAACCCGGGGAGAGGTTGCGCATTTCGCGCCCTTGAGGTGTGCCCCGCTGCAGCGGTTCTCCGTTCAGCCCTGCGCGGCTCTCGGTAGCGGGCGACGACACTGAACAGAAGTTTGCTTTGACATTGGACAAAACGCACAGCTATACTTCGTTTACGGTTTAGATCAAGTCTAATCTCTAGCCGCTCCGGGGCCGGCCTCACCGGCTTTTTCGTTTTCAGACATGCATTTGGAGGTTTATCCATGTCTCTCAAGGGTTCCAAGACCGAAGAGAATCTGAAGGCTGCTTTCGCTGGTGAATCCCAGGCGAACCGCCGTTATCTGTATTTCGCAAACAAGGCCGACGTTGAGGGCCAGAACGACGTTGCCGCCGTGTTCCGCTCCACTGCCGAGGGCGAAACCGGGCATGCCCACGGCCATCTGGAGTACCTCGAGCAGGTGGGCGACCCAGCCACCGGCCTGCCCATCGGCGGCACACGCGACAACCTCAAGGCGTCCATTGCCGGGGAAACCCACGAGTACACCGACATGTATCCGGGTATGGCCAAGACCGCCCGCCAAGAGGGTTTCGAGGAAATCGCCGACTGGTTCGAGACGCTGGCCAAGGCCGAGCGCTCCCACGCCAACCGCTTCCAGAAGGCTCTGGACGCGCTGGCCGACTGAGTCGGGCGCTTCGGCATTGCGCGGGGCGAGGGGCGGGTCGTCCCGGACCCCGCGTTTTCTTTGCAGCACACACTTTCCACATCACAGGTGAACGGCCATGCGCGAAGGCAGCCTAGAAGCCCCGACCCGCCACCCCATCGACTGGCGCAATCCTGACTTCTACAACCAGGAAAAGCTGTTCGACGAACTGGAGCGCGTCTACGACATCTGCCACGGTTGCCGGCGCTGCGTGAGTCTGTGCAATTCCTTCCCCACACTGTTCGACCTGGTGGACAACAGCGAGACGCTGGAAGTGGACGGCGTGAAGAAGGACGACTACTGGAAGGTCGTGGAGCAGTGTTATCTCTGCGACCTGTGCTACATGACCAAGTGTCCCTACGTTCCGCCCCACGAGTGGAACGTGGACTTCCCGCACCTCATGCTGCGCGCCAAGGCGGTGAAGTTCCGCGACCAGGGCGCCAGCTTCAGGGACAAGCTGCTGTCCTCCACCGATGCCCTGGGCAAACTCGCCTCCATCCCCGTGGTTGTGCAGGCGGTAAATGCCGTCAACAGGGCTCCCGCCACCCGCAAGGTAATGGACCGCGTGCTGGGCATCGCCGCCGAGCGCCAGCTTCCAGAGTACGACAGCGCCAAATTCCGGAGCACCGCCAGGCCGGATCACTCCTTTCCGGTGAAGGACGGCAAGCTCACTCCGGGCAAGGTGGCCATCTTCTCCACCTGCTACGTAAACTACAACGAGCCTGGCATCGGCCATGACCTGATCGCCATCCTCAAGCACAACGCCATCCCCCACATGGTGGTGGACAAGGAGAACTGCTGCGGCATGCCCAAGCTCGAATTGGGTGATCTCGAAGCCGTCAACCGTCTCAAGGAGGGCAACATCCCTGTGCTCGCGAAACTGGCGCAAGAGGGCTATGCCATCCTCACTGCGGTGCCGTCCTGCACGCTGATGTTCAAGCAGGAACTGCCGCTCATGTTTCCCGACGACGCCGACGTGAAGGCTGTGCAGGAGGCCATGTTCGACCCCTTCGAGTATTTGGTGCTGCGTCACAAGGACGGTCTTCTCAAGACCGACTTTACGCGTCCGCTGGGCAAGGTTTCCTATCACATCCCCTGCCACCTGCGTGTGCAGAACATGGGCCAGAAGACCCGCGAGTTCATGGAACTGGTACCTGACACCAAGGTCACCGTGGTGGAGCGCTGCTCCGGCCACGACGGCACCTGGGGCGTGAAGACCGAGTTCTTCAAGGACTCCATGAAGATCGGCAAGCCGGTGTTCAAGGCCATGGCGGCGCCCGGTCCGGACTACGTGAGTTCCGACTGCGCAATCGCCGGGCGCCACATCCTGCAAGGCATGGGCAACCCCAGCACTGCCAAGGAACATCCACTTTCTCTCGTGCGCATCGCCTACGGTCTTTGACCGGCGGCCCTTGCGGCCATCAATCCTCGCCAACCATCGTTACCATGCAAACCGCCATCCACCAGAGCAACGCCATGCCGGCCATCACGCGCGACAGCCTCATGACCCTAGAGGCCTATTCCAAGAACCGCCCCCAGTTTCGCGCCCGAGTCCTTGCCCACAAGCAGCACCGCAAGGTGCACCTGGGGGCGCACATCACAGTGCTGTTCGAGGACGAACTTACGTTGCGCTACCAGATTCAGGAAATGCTGCGCATCGAGAAGATCTTCGAGGAGGACGGCATCCAGGACGAGCTCGACGCCTACAATCCGCTGGTCCCCGACGGCTCCAACTGGAAGGCGACCATGCTGATAGAGTATCCCGACGCAGAGGAGCGGCGCCGCGAGCTGGCCAAGCTCAAGGGCGTGGAAGACTCGGTCTGGATTCGCGTAGAGGGCCAGCCGAGGGTGTTCGCGATCGCGGATGAAGACCTGGAGCGCGAGAACGAGCAAAAAACGTCTTCGGTGCATTTTCTGCGGTTCGAACTCACCGAGGCGATGAAGCAGACCCTCAAGGCGGGGGCTTCGCTCGCTCTCGGCGTGGATCACCCGGAAGCCGCCACGGTACTCGACCCGGTGTCCCCGGAAACCCGCGCCTCGCTGCTTGGCGATCTCCGGTTCTGATGAAGTCCCGTCCTGTCCCCGCGCTGGTCGTCCTGTTCGCGCTGGCCGCGTGCAGCTCAGGTGGCGATCGCCGTGAGGGGCCCGACAAGCCCGGCAGCCTGGCCGAGCCCACCATCCCGGACAAGAATAAGGGCAAGGCCGGGTCCAAGGGCGGCTTCTTCGGGCCTGCGCAGCGACTCGCGGAAGTGGAGGTTGAGCTTCCCGAGCCGCCGCGCGAGGCGGATCTGGCGGAAGTGCGCCTGCGCGACTTCACCTCCGGAAAGGTGAGGGTGGACACGCGCACGTTGCGCGTGGATGCCGACCTCGTCATTCGCTACGTGCTGGTGATCACCTCCGCGGGCGGGGTACGCAACGTCAGCTACGAGGCGATCCGGTGCGACCCGAACGAGTCTAGGCGCATTGCCATCGCTCGCGCTGACGGGTCGTGGGGCGCGATCACCCGCTCCGAGTGGGCGCCAGTGAGCAACGTCACCTACAACGCTGTGCAGTTCTCCCTCGCAAAGGACTACTTCTGCGGGCTCTCGGGGGTGCCGCGTGACCGTGCCGATATCGTCTCGAACCTCAGGGGCAGCATGAAGGCGCCAGCGCGGCCCAGCTACTGACCGGATTTCCCAGCCGCAGCAGCGCTGCGCGGAGGCAGGCAGGCTCAGAGCAGCACGAGGTTGTCGCGGTGGATGAGCTCCGGCTCTTCCACGTAGCCCAGTCGGGCTTCGATCTCGTGACTGGGCGCGCGCAGGATGCGGCGTGTGTCGGCGGCGGCGTAGTTGACCAGGCCGCGCGCGATCTCCCGTCCCCGCTCGTCCACGCACGCCACCACTTCGCCGCGCGCGAACTCGCCAGTGGCGCTGGTCACGCCAATGGGCAGCAGGCTGCGTCCGCCCTGCAGAAGGGCTTTCGAGGCGCCATCGTCGAGCGTCAGCCGGCCCCGCACCTGAAGGTGGTCGGCGAGCCACTGCTTGCGCGCCGCCAGCGCCGAAGTGCCAGCTTCCAGCTGGCTGCCGATGGACTCGCCAGCGGCCAGGCGAAGGAGCACGCGAGGCTCGCGCCCCGAGGCGATGACTGTGTGGGCGCCGCTGCGGGCGGCACGCTTGGCGGCCAGCACCTTGGTCAGCATGCCGCCAGACCCGATGGCGCTGCCGGCGCCGCCAGCCATGGCTTCCAGGGCCGGATCGCCGGCGCGCGCGTACCTCACGAGGGCGGCGGCAGGATCCTTGCGCGGGTCGCCGGTGTACAGACCGGGCTGGTCAGTGAGGATCACCAGAACCTCGGCTTCCACCAGGTTGGTCACCAGCGAGGCGAGGGTATCGTTGTCGCCAAAGCGGATTTCGTCGGTGGCGACGGTGTCGTTTTCGTTGACGATGGGAATGATGCCGAGCTCGAGCAAGGTGCGCAGCGTAGTGCGGGCGTTCAGGTAGCGCTTGCGATCGGCCAGATCCTCGTGGGTGAGCAGCACCTGCGCCGTGCGCAGCCCGTGACCTCGGAAGCAGGTCTCATAGGCCTGCACCAGGCCCATCTGCCCCACGGCCGCCGCAGCCTGCAATTCGTGCAGCGCGCTCGGGCGCTTCTTCCAGCCCAGTCGCTGCATGCCCTCGGCCACCGCACCGCTGGAAACCAGGATCACCTGCCTGTCCTGGCGGGCCAGAGCCGCGATCTGCTCCGCCCACTGGGCCAGCGCGGCCTGGTCCAGCCCCTGGCCGTTGTTGGTCACCAGACTCGAGCCCACCTTGGCCACGAGCCGCCGGGCGCGGCCGACGAGTGACGGTTCACCGGTCGCCACGGCGCTGGCGACCAGGGGCTGTTCAGCGCTCATGATGCCGTGGGGAGTCGGCGGCCGAAAGCTCTTCGGGCCCGCCGCCAAGGGTATCGGAAGGGGTGGTGACCGACTGGGCGAGCGTCCCAGCGGCCGTGTCCTCGTCCAGGGGCGCAGTGCGCACCCGGTCAAGATATTCCATTACCGCGCGCACCACGGCATCGCAGCCCTCGCCCGAAAGGGCGGATAGGGCAAACCACGGCGTGGCTTCAGCTGCGGCACCCAGATGGCGCTGGAGAAAGTCGCGCACACGCTCCTCCCGCTGTTCCGCTGGAATCAGGTCGATCTTGTTCAGCAACAGCCAGCGCGGTTTGGCATGGAGGGTCTCATCGTACTTGCGCAATTCCTCCACGATTGCCCGGGCTTCATGCACCGGATCCACTCCCTCGTCGAGAGGCGCCACGTCGACGATGTGCAGCAGCAGGTGGGTGCGCGCCAGGTGGCGCAGGAACTGGTGACCGAGGCCAGCGCCCTCGGCCGCACCTTCGATGAGGCCGGGAATGTCGGCCACCACGAAGCTGCGGCTGTGATCCACCCGTACAACGCCCAGATTCGGATGCAGCGTGGTGAAGGGGTAGTCCGCCACTTTGGGACGCGCCGCCGAGATGGCGCGAATGAAGGTGGATTTGCCCGCATTCGGCATGCCGAGCAGCCCTACATCAGCCAGCACCTTGAGCTCGAGCTGTAGGCGGCGGCTCTCGCCAGGCTGGCCGGGGGTGCACTGGCGCGGCGCGCGGTTGGTGGAGGACTTGAAGTGGATGTTGCCCAGCCCCCCGGATCCGCCCTTGGCCAGCAAAGCGCGCTGACCCTCCCGCGCAAAGTCCGCCACCTGCATGCCGGTCTCCGCGTCGGTGATCACCGTTCCAACGGGAAAGCGAAGCGTGATGTCTTCGCCCGCCGCACCGTAGCAGTCGGAGCCGCGGCCCTTTTCGCCATTGCGGGCGCGATGGATGCGCGCGAAGCGATAGTCCACGAGAGTATTCACGTTGCGGTCGGCAACGCCCCATACGCTGCCGCCGCGACCGCCGTCGCCGCCATCGGGGCCGCCGCGAGGGATAAACTTCTCCCGGCGGAAGCTGGCGATGCCGTCCCCGCCCTTGCCAGCGTGCACCTCGATGTCAACTTCGTCGACGAATTTCATGAGCGCCTGAAACAAAAAAGCCCTATCGGCTTGATAGGGCTTTCGCTGAGAGGAAGAACTGGATCGATCAGGCGTTTGCCGGGACGATGCTCACGGTCTTGCGCTTGTCCGGGCCCTTGGTGGCGAATTGAACCTGCCCGTCGATCTTCGCGTACAGAGTGTGATCCTTGCCAAGACCTACGTTCAACCCCGCGTGCATCACGGTTCCGCGCTGGCGGACCAGAATGCTACCGGCGGAAACAACCTGACCGCCGAAGCGCTTGACGCCAAGGCGTTTGGCTTCGGAATCGCGGCCGTTGCGGCTGCTGCCGCCTGCTTTCTTGTGTGCCATGTCTTGTTCTCCTCGACTGGAGCGGCCCGGGCGTCAGCCCGCGCTGATGCCGCTGATCTGGACTTCGGTGTAGTTTTGGCGGTGGCCCGCCTGCTTCTTGAAGTGCTTGCGGCGGCGGTGCTTGAAGATGCGGATCTTCTCGCCGCGGCCGTGTGCGAGCACCGTGCCCCTGACCGAGGCGCCTGCCACGACGGGCTGGCCGACAGACACCTTTTCGCCTTCAGCCACCATGAGAACCTGATCAAACGCCACTTCGGCGCCAACAGCTACGGGAAGCGTTTCCACCCGGACCTTGTCTCCGGCGCTCACCCGGTATTGCTTGCCGCCCGTCTTGATGACCGCGTACATGTGATTCTCCAGCCAGAAGTCGCGAAAAGCTCGTGAAGATACCTCAGCGCCATGATCGGGTCAATGCGCCAACACCGCCCGGTCGTTCCGCGCATCTGCTTTAAAAAAGCCTTGCTTGACACCTCTTTGGCCCACTTCCTACCATCGCGGCCCTTCCCTTAGGTGCCGTTTCTTGACCATCGACGACATCCGCCGGCTTGCCGCGGAGGACATGCAGGCAGTGGATGCCGTGATCCGCGCCCGCCTGCGCTCCGAGGTAGCCCTGGTCAATAGCGTGAGCGAGTACATCATCGCCGCCGGGGGGAAGCGGCTGCGCCCGCTGCTAAATATTCTTGCTTCCGGCGCTTGCGGCGCGCGCGGTTGCGCCGTACATGAACTGGCTGCGGTGATCGAGTTCATACATACAGCCACCTTGCTGCACGACGACGTGGTTGACGAGTCCGAGATGCGGCGGGGACGTTCCACCGCCAACTCTGTCTTCGGTAACCCGCCTGCGGTGCTCGTCGGCGACTTTCTGTACTCCCGCGCCTTCCAGATGATGGTCGGTGTACGCGACATGCGTGTGATGGAAGTGCTCTCCGAGGCCACCAACGTGATCGCCGAGGGCGAGGTGCTCCAGCTCATGAACGCGCGCGATCCCGACCTGACGGAAGACGCCTATTTGCACGTTATTCGCTACAAGACAGCCAAGCTCTTCGAAGCCGCGGGACGGCTCGGGGCGGTGTTGGGCCGTGCTGGCGATGCCGCGGAAGGGGCGCTGGCCGCCTATGGCATGCACCTGGGCACCGCCTTCCAGCTCATCGACGACGTGCTCGACTACTCCGGGGATCTGGCCCAGACCGGCAAGAATCTTGGCGACGATCTCGCCGAGGGCAAGGCCACCCTCCCGCTCATCTACGCCATGCGCCAGGGAACCGCGGAGCAGCGCGTGCTGCTGCGGCGGGCCATCGAGAGCGGCGGGGAGGAGGGGTTTGAGCCGGTGGAGCGGACGATCCAGGAGACCGGCGCGCTCAACTACGTACGCGCTGTGGCCGCGGCCGAGGCACGGCGGGCCAGACAAAGCATTTCTGTCCTCCCGGATTCGCAGTACAAGCAGAGTTTGCTAGACTTGCCGTCTTTCGCGGTGGAGCGCAGCGTGTGATTCGGCCCGTGCCGGAGTCTCCTGCTGCTGTGCCAGCGAACCTCTTCAGCGATCGGCGCTAGGGTAGATGTCCTGCTCCGTTGCGGGTCGGATTTCTTGATGTCGGGGTGTAGCTCAGCCTGGTAGAGTACTGCGTTCGGGACGCAGGAGTCGGAGGTTCGAATCCTCTCACCCCGACCACAACGCCCCTTGCCGAAGGGGCCGACTACGACGAGAGCCCGTCCGCGGCCCCAATGCGGCTGACAGGTGTAGTATCGCCACGAAGGTGGCGGCTGCGCCCCTTCCGCCACGGTGCGGCGACCTGTTGCACTTGCCTCAATTCTGGACCAAGGCTTTGGCAAAGTTCCTGTTGCTCGTGGCCCTCGGGGCCATCGTCTACTTTCTGGTGCGCAACTACAAGCGCGCCATACTCCGGCAGCAGGACGCCGACCGGCAGCAGGATTCCCCTGCGCGGGCTTCGACGGAGGACATGGTGCGTTGTGCCCGCTGCGGGGTTCATCTTCCGCGCAGCGAGAGTTTCCTGTCCGAGGGCAATTTGTACTGTAGCGACGAGCATCGCCGCCAGGGGCCTGGCGCGAGTTGATCGCGCTCGCAAGTCCCCTGCCGGGCTCGGTAGCGCCACAACCGAGAAGATCCGCCGCCTACGAAACATGCCCGACACCGCAGCGCCGCCCACAGAGCGCAAGGTGGAACGCCAGGAGAGCGCTTGGCGTTCCTTGCTTTACTTCAACGCCTATCGGCTGGCAGTGGCGGCGCTGCTCCTCGCGGCGGCAACAGGCGTGGACGTCGTGCCCCAGCTCGGTGTGGCCAACCAGTCGATGTTCCAGGGTCTTGCCTCGGCCTACCTCCTGTTCTCCCTGATCAGCTTCGCGACCATCGCGGCGCGCCGGCCGGGAATTCGGTTCCAGCTAGGCCTGCAGGTATTTGCCGATATCGGCTTCATCGTCTTCATGATGCATGCCAGTTGGGGTGTCGGCAGCGGGCTGGGCCTGCTGTTGCTCGCCAATCTTGCCGGCGCTGCCCTCATTTCGGGAGGTCGGCTTGCGCTGTTCTACGCCTCGCTTGCATCGCTCGCGGTGCTGCTGGCCCACGCCTACGAGGTGGCAAACTCGGCGGCGAGCAATGGGCTGTTCGTCCAGGCTGGCCTGCTGTCCACCGGGTATTTCGCCACGGCGTGGCTCGCCCACTCCCTCGCACAACGTGCGTTGGCGAGCGAACGCCTGGCAGCGCAGCGCCAGGCCGACCTTGCTAGCCAGGCCATGGTGAGCCAACTGGTGATGCAGGACATGCAGGACGGAGTCATCGTGGTGGACGCACGCGGAACGGTACGACAGATAAACAGCCGCGCAGAGCAACTCGTTGGCCCGCTTGCCGCGGAGGGGGAGATAGCTCTGCAGCGGTACAGTCTTCCAATCGCGACGCGGCTCGCGCGCTGGCGCGAGAATCCCGACGGGGGCGGCCTGGAACCCATTCGCACCGTCCAGTCCAATACGTTGACAGCGGCGCGTTTCGTGCCCGTGGGGCCTGCCGGAGACCAGGGAGTGGTGGTGTTCGTGGAAGACCTGACGCGGGTGCAAGCCCAGGCCCAGCAGCTCAAGCTCGCATCCCTGGGCAGGCTGGCAGCCAATATCGCGCACGAGATCCGCAATCCCCTCTCGGCGATCAACTATGCGACCGAGCTCCTGCGGGAGGAACCGGAGATCCGCCAGCATCACGGGCGCTTGCTGCAGATCATTCACGACAATGCGCAGCGGCTCGATCGCATGGTGCAGGATGTCCTGCGCCTCAATCGCCGCGACCGGGTTGTGCGCGAAACTTTCCGGCTGGGAGAGTACCTGCGAGCCTTCGCAGAGGAGTTTTGCCAGTTCCAGAAGATTCCCCAGAACGTCATCTCGATAAAGATGGATGTGGAGCCCGCCGTGGCTTTCGACCGCAGCCACTTCAACCAAGTGATGTGGAACCTGTGCAAGAACGCGTTGCGCTATTGTCAGCGCGAGGTCGGCAGCGTGCGCATCGAAGTCTCGCAGCACGGCGTTGGCGATTCGATCGCCTTGCACGTGCTGGATGACGGGCCTGGGGTGGATGAGCCAGCGCGAGCACACCTGTTCGAACCGTTTTTCACCACCAATTCCGCGGGTACCGGTTTGGGGCTGTACATCGCGCGTGAAGTCTGCGAGGCCAACGGCGCGACGCTTAGCTACGAGGATCGCGCGGGACAGGGTGCGCAATTCACTGTCGTCATGAAGAGCGCGTGAGGGCGCGAACCGCGCCACGGGAGGTGGAAGTGAAGCGACGCGAACAAGAGAGTGCCAGTTTGTCCGGTCGCCACGTGCTGGTCGTGGACGACGAGGAGGACATTCTCGAGCTGATCGAGCTCACGCTGCTGCGCATGGGGCTGGAGGTAGACCGCGCCACGAGCGTTGCAGAGGCCATAGAGCGGGTCAACGGGGGTACCCGCTACGACCTTTGCCTCACCGATATGCGCCTGCCGGACGGTGACGGCCTGCGCATCGTGGAACATGTGTCCCAGAGCATTTTCGCCCTGCCGGTCGCGGTGATCACCGCCCACGGCAATGCGGAAACCGCGGTTGCGGCGCTCAAGGCCGGTGCCTTCGATTATCTGGTCAAACCCGTATCGCTCGACCAGTTGCGCACTCTGGTCAAGTCGGCTGTTTCCCTGCCTCAGCAGGGCACTGCTCCCAGGGTGGCCGCCGACGACTACGGGTTGATCGGCGATTCGCCGCCGATTCAACACGTACGCAGGCTGATCGAAAAGGTCGCCCGCAGCGAAGCGCCGGTCCACGTCACCGGAGAGTCTGGCAGCGGCAAGGAGTTGGCCGCCCGCCTGATTCATCGCAAGAGCGTTCGTGCCGCTGGTGCATTCATCGCCGTAAACTGCGGCGCCATCCCGGAAACCCTCATGGAGTCGGAGTTTTTCGGCTATCGAAAAGGCGCTTTCACGGGCGCCGACTCGGACAGGGACGGTTTTTTCCAGGTTGCCCACGGCGGCACGCTGTTCCTCGACGAGGTAGCCGATCTGCCGTTGGCCATGCAGGTGAAGCTGCTGCGGGTCATCCAGGAAAAAAAGGCGCGCAAGGTGGGCTCCGCGCTCGAGGAGCCGGTGGATGTGCGCGTCATCAGCGCCACTAACCAGAACCTCGCCGCATGCGTGGAGGCGGGCAGGTTTCGCCACGATCTCTTCTACCGTCTGAACGTGATCGAGCTGCGCATGCCGTCGCTGCGCGACCGGCGCGAGGACGTGCCGGTGTTCGCCGCGGCCATTCTCGATCGTCTGGCGCGTTCCACGGGCCAGGGGAAGCCAGAGATCGAAGCCGGGGCGATGATGATGCTCCAGCGATACGATTTCCCCGGCAACGTGAGAGAAATCGAGAACATCCTGGAACGCGCAGTGGCGCTGTGCACAAACGGCCGCATCACCGAGGAGGACCTGCAGCTCAGGCCCTTCGATCCGGCGCAGCGAGAAACCGAGCTCGCAGGCGGCGGCAGCAAGAGCCCCCTGCAGGATTTCCTCGACCGGACGGAGCGCGAGGCGATCCTGGAGGCCCTCGATAAGACGCGTTTCAACCGTACGGCGGCTGCCAAGCTGCTCGGCATCACCTTTCGTTCCATCCGCTACCGCATGGAGCGGCTGGGTATCGAATGACGGGTGGCGAGGCGCAGCGATTCGACGCGCAAGGCTGGCTAGGCGGGGTGCGCCAAGCCCCCTCGCCTCATTGTGACGCGCGGCCTGCCGGGTCGGAGGTGGAACTGCTGGTCGTCCACGGCATCAGTCTTCCCCCAGGCCGCTTCGGCGGCCCGTATATCGAAGACCTGTTTCTGGGCCGCCTCGACGCGCATGCCCATCCGTACTTCCGGAAGATAGAGGGTCTACGTGTGTCGGCGCACTTCCTGGTGCGACGTGATGCTGAGGTGGTGCAATTCGTGCCCTGCGGCTTGCGCGCCTGGCACGCCGGCCAGTCCAGCTGGAGAGGGCGTGAGCGCTGCAACGACTTTTCCGTGGGAATCGAGCTGGAGGGCGCCGACGATCAAGCCTACGAAGCGGCGCAGTATCAGGCGCTCGGGCAGCTTGCGCGCGCCCTGATGGACGCCTATCCCATTAGCGACGTGGTGGGGCACAGCGACATCGCGCCGGGCCGCAAGACCGATCCCGGGGCGCATTTCGACTGGGCACGCCTGCGCGCGGCGCTGGCCTGAGACACCCGGGCGGAGCGCCCGTGCGCATCTTCTATACCGACCGTTTCGTCCTGCCGCTGCCGGAGCGTCACCGTTTCCCCATGGCCAAGTATCTGTTGCTGCGGGAACAGGTGGTGGCCGAGGGCCTAGGCGGAGCCGCTCCTCTCGCCGAACCGCCTGCGGCCTCCGACGAGGAGATCCTGCGAGCCCACGACCGCGACTACCTGGAGCGCGTGGTCCGAGGTGAACTCTCCGCGGCCCAGATAAGGAGCATCGGCTTCCCCTGGAGCCCCGAAATGGTGGAACGGTCCCGGCGTTCCAGCGGTGCGACTCTAGCCGCCAGCCGCCACGCCCTTGCGGGGGACTTCGTGGCCGTGAATCTGGCCGGTGGCACCCACCATGCCTTCCGGGACAGGGGGGAAGGGTATTGCGTGTTCAATGACGCCGCAATCGCCGCCCTGAGCATGCAGGCCGAGGGCAGGGCGCGCCGTGTGGTGATCATCGATTGCGACGTGCACCAGGGCAACGGCACGGCGTCGATCCTTGCGGGCGACCCGAGCGTGTTCACGTTCTCCATCCATGGTGCCAACAACTTCCCGTTCCGCAAGGAAACGAGCGACTTGGACGTGGAACTGCCTGACGGCACGGGCGACGAGGTCTACCTCGACGCGCTGGAGCCCGGATTGTGCCATGCCCTGTCCGCGAGCCAGGCCGACCTTGCCATCTATCTGGCCGGTGCCGATCCCCATGAGGATGACCGCCTTGGGCGCTTGCATCTTTCCCTGGAGGGGCTCGCCCGGCGCGACCGGATGGTGCTGGGCATGCTCGCCGACGCCGGCATTCCCGCCGCCGTGACGATGGCGGGGGGCTATGGCCGGAACCTCGACGTCACGGTGGCCATTCACCTCCAGACGGTCCGCATCGCGTCGTTATTCTGCCGTCGCTGACGCCCTGCGGGGCGTTGCGAGGCCTCTCGTAGAGGTAGCGGCGCGCAGGACCGGCCTTCGCCCGCGTAGGCTGCCCGTCCGGCAGAATCCACTTGACACTCAACTGTTTACCACTAGAATTGGTGTCGAAGCTCACGGCCAACACAACATGTAGTGGCGCACGCCCACCTCTGGTGGCGACGGTATCAAGAGCACACAACATATAGTTAACGCGCGAAATAAGCGAAAGTGCGGTCGCCCGTCGTGAGGGTGCTGCAGGATCAGCGGCGCGAAGGAGGAGTCATGCAAGTCGCGATCGAGACAGATGCAGCCGCCCGGATCTCTCCCATGGGAGCCGCGCTGGATGCGCCGGCAGCCGCGCCATCTCGCTTCTCCGACTACAAGGTCATCCGCCGCAACGGCGCGGTGGTGGGTTTCGAGCCCGCGAAGATCAGTGTCGCCATGACGAAAGCCTTCCTGGCCGTCAACGGCGGGCAGGGGGCTGCCTCCGCGCGCGTGCGCGAACTCGTGGCCGTGCTCACCGAGTCGGCCGTCGGGGCGCTGGTGCGCCGGCAGCCCGCAGGCGGTACTTTTCACATCGAAGACATTCAGGATCAGGTCGAGCTGGCTCTGATGCGTTCAGGCGAGCACGACGTGGCCCGGGCTTACGTTCTTTACCGGGAGGAGCGCGCGCGGGAGCGTGCCCGCCTCAAGCAGGAACAGGAGGCGTCCTCGCCGCAGCCGCGGCCTGTCAATGTGGTGGAGGGCGGCGTCGTGCGGCCTCTCGACCTTGCCCGGCTGAGGGCGCTGGTGGACGAAGCCTGCGGCGGGCTCGGGGACGCCGTCGAGCCCGCAGTGATCCTCGCGGGCATTCTGAAAGACATTTATGAAGGCGTGCCGATGGAGGAAGTGCGCAAGGCTTCGGTCCTTGCTGCGCGCGCGCTCATTGAAAAGGATCCTGCCTACAGCTACGTGACCGCGCGCCTGTTGCTGAACACCATCCAGCACGAGATCCTCGGGCGGGAGGTGACCCGGGCGGAAATGGCGAGCGCCTACGCAGACTATTTTCCCGGATTCATCCGCGAGGGCGTTGAGGCCGAACTGCTTGATGACCGCCTCGCGGGCTTCGATCTGGTGGTGCTGGGTCGCGCCCTGGATGCCGAGCGCGATCTGAAGTTTGGCTACCTCGGGCTCCAGACCCTGTACGACCGGTATTTCCTGCATGTGGAGGGGCGGCGCATCGAGTTGCCACAAGCCTTTTTCATGCGGGTCGCCATGGGTCTTGCTCTCAACGAAGTTGATCGGGAGGCGCGCGCCATCGAGTTCTATCGGGTGCTTTCCAGTTTCGACTTCATGAGTTCCACGCCTACGTTGTTAAACTAGGGCACGCGCCGCTCGCAACTCTCCAGCTGCTATCTCACCACAGTGGCGGATGACCTCGAGGGCATCTATGACGCCATCAAGGAAAACGCGTTGCTGTCAAAATTTGCTGGGGGTCTGGGTAACGACTGGACGTCCGTGAGGGCGCTGGGTAGCCACATCAAGGGCACCAACGGCAAGTCGCAGGGCGTGGTGCCCTTCCTGAAGGTCGTGAACGATACAGCTGTGGCGGTGAACCAGGGTGGCAAGCGCAAAGGGGCGGTCTGCTCTTACCTTGAAACTTGGCACCTCGACATCGAGGAGTTCCTCGAACTGCGTAAGAACACGGGTGACGACCGCCGCCGCACGCACGACATGAACACGGCCAACTGGATCCCCGACCTGTTCATGAAGCGGGTCATGGAAAACGGCGATTGGACTCTGTTCTCGCCAGCCGATTGTCCAGACCTGCACAACAAGGTAGGGAAGGCCTTCGAGGAGGCCTACACGGCTTACGAGGCCAGAGCAGCCAGCGGCGCCTTGAAGCTTCACAAGAAGGTTCCCGCGGTGCAACTGTGGCGCAAGATGCTGTCGATGCTGTTCGAGACCGGGCACCCCTGGATCACGTTCAAGGACCCCTGCAACATCCGCTCGCCGCAGCAGCACGTGGGCACCGTGCACAGCTCCAATCTCTGCACCGAGATCACGCTGAACACATCGGACAGCGAGATCGCCGTTTGCAACCTGGGGTCGGTGAACCTTGTGAACCACATGAAGGATGGCGTGCTCGACCACGACAAGCTGCGCAGGACCGTCTCCACGGCCATGCGCATGCTCGACAACGTGATCGACATCAACTACTACGCCGTCAACAAGGCGAGAAACTCCAATTTAAAGCACCGCCCCGTGGGGCTTGGCGTAATGGGGTTCCAGGACTGCCTTCATGAGATGCGCGTACCCTATGCTTCCGAGTCGGCGATCGAGTTTGCCGACCGGTCGATGGAGGCGGTTGCCTATTTCGCCTACTGGGCGTCCACGGAGCTGGCGGAGGAGCGCGGACGGTATTCCACGTTCGAAGGCTCGCTGTGGTCGCGCGGTATCCTGCCCCTGGACAGCCTGGACCTGCTCGCGGGCGAGCGGGGTGGCCACGTGGAAGTGGATCGCTCGGAGACCCTCGAGTGGGGGGGGCTGCGCGAGCGAATCAAACGTTACGGCATGCGCAACTCCAACTGCTTGGCCATCGCTCCCACGGCCACGATCGCCAACATCATCGGGGTGTCGGCGTCCATCGAACCGAATTACCAGAACTTATACGTCAAGTCCAACCTCTCCGGCGAATTCACGGTCACCAACGAGTATCTGGTCCGCGACCTCAAGGCGCGCGGCCTGTGGGACGAGGTGATGGTGGCCGATCTCAAGTATTTCGACGGCAGCCTCGCGAAGATAGACCGCGTGCCCGCAGAACTCCGTAAGCTCTACGCCACTGCCTTCGAGGTGGAGCCTGTGTGGATTGTTGAGGCGGCCGCGCGGCGGCAGAAGTGGATCGATCAGGCGCAGTCGCTCAACATCTACATGGCGGGCGCCTCGGGCAAGC
>DAIPHN010000003.1:0-40219 GCA_036771335.1 Burkholderiales bacterium | reverse complement strand
CCGGCACCAGGTCGCCATGCCAGCCCAGGGCGTCCAGCGGATTGAAGGGGTAATCGATGGTGGAGAGCCGCCCGCGCCGCTTTACCACCACCCGCGTGGGCTGCTCGCCCTGCTGGCGGCGGAACAGCTCGTCCATGCGCGGGGTTTCCAGCACCGCCGGGTCGAAGATGGCGTGGGGCCCGAGCATGCCCTTCTCGGGCAGCTGGTATGAGCCCTCGGTGCACTCCAGCAGCAGCAGGGCGGTGGGCTCGGCGGGCTCGATGCGCCACAGGGCGCCGCGGGGCAGCACGATGTAGTCGCCGTCGCGGTAGGTCGTGTGGCCCCAGTCGCAGAACAGGCTGCCGGCGCCGGCATGCACGAACAGCAGTTCATCGCCGTCGGAGTTACGCGCCAGGTGCGGCATGGCCGTGTCGCAGGTCCACCAGCGCAGCTTCAGGTCGGCGTTGTGCAGGAAGGGCGCCGCCTGCCAGGGGTCGCTAGAGCGCGCGGGCAGCAGGTTCAGATCGTAGGCGTGGGGCGCGAGCGGGCCTTCGAAGCGCTCCCAGGCGGTGGGCGGATGGCGGTGGTGGAAGTGGGCGCTCGGGCCGAAGAAACCCTCCTTGCCCATCTCGCGCTCGAAGGTGCCCGGCGGCAGGTCGGCGTGGGCCTGGCGGGAGAACTCCCCGTCGCTGCGCGGCAGCGTGATCCAGCGTTTCATGGTGCTTCCTCCGTTTGATCGAGGGCGGCGCGGGCCGCGGCGAGCGCCTCGCGCAGCACGCCCAGGTCGCCCACGTGATTGGCGAGCAGCAGGATCAGCCGCGCGTTAAGCGCGGCGCTGGCGGCCTCGTCGAGCCCGGCGTGGGCGTCGATGAGCGCCTGGTAGAAGTCGTCGGGCGCGGCCAGGTTGGGGCCGGTTTCAAGCGGCATGGGCCACGGGCTCCGCAAGGCCCTGGGCGCGGCGCAGGGCCAGGCGCACCGCGCCGGGGTTCCAGTGCTTCCAGCGCGCCGCCAAGTGCTGGTCGGGACGCAGCAGCATCAGGGTGCCGGGCGCGGCGCCCAGCCGGGATGCCACCAGCCCCTGGGCATCCTCGCGCACCTGGATGCCGTCGAATCCCGCCGCCTCGGGCTGGGTGCCCGCCGGCCCCACCCCGCTCAGGCGCGCGCCCGTCTCCAGGGCCGCGCCCAGCCGCCGCACCTCGGCCGCCACCTGCGCATCCAGGGCCGGGGCGAACAGCAGCGCGTCGAAGCGCCCGCCCGTGCAGGCCAGCAGCCAGTCCTCGCGTCCCTGGCGGCGCACGGGCGCGTCGGTAAGCGGCGCCCCCGTTCGCATGGGGCCGTCGAAGCCCTCGGCATCCGGGGTGTGCAGCCCGCCGGGCGCGTACGTGCTGGGCGCCGAGAGCCGGCCGCTGTTCACCAGCCGCCGCGCGAAGGGATGCTCCCGGGCCAGGTCGAGCACGGCGTCGCGGAACACCCGGCTCACGGCGCTCTTGGGGGTGATGAAGTCGGTAGAGCGGGTGGAATTGAGGATGTTCTCGTCCGCGGCGGCCACGCGCTCCGCGTCGTAGGTGTGCAGTAGCGCGGCGGGCGACTCGCCACGCACCACGCGCGCGAGCTTCCACCCCAGGTTGTCGGCATCCTGGATGCCGGAGTTGGCGCCCCGGGCACCGAAGGGCGACACCTGGTGGGCGGCGTCGCCGGCGAAGATCACCCGGCCGTGCAGGAAGCGCTCCAGGCGCCGGCACTGGAAGGTGTACACGGACACCCACTCCAGGGTGAAGGGCCGGTCGTCGCCCAACATGGCGCGGATGCGCGGGATCACCCGCTCGGGCTTGCGCTCTTCTTCGGGATCGGCATCCCAGCCCAGCTGGAAGTCGATGCGCCACACGTCGTCGGCCTGGCGGTGCAGCAGCACCGACTGGTTGCGGTGGAAGGGCGGGTCGAACCAAAACCAGCGCTCGGTGGGATAGTCGCCGCGCATGTGCACGTCGGCGATCAGGAAGCGGTCGCGGAACACCTGCCCCTTCCACTCCCGGCCGAGGAACTCGCGCATGGGGCTGCGGGCACCGTCGCAGGCGATCACCCAGTCGGCGTGCACCCGGTAATCGCCGTCGGGGGTCTCCACCGACAGGGCGGCGCCCTGCCCCTCCTGCTCCACGGCCGCCACGCGGTTTTTCCAGCGCACCTCGCCGCCCAGCGCCAGCAGCCGCGCCAGCAACGCTTCTTCCAGGTGGTACTGCTGCAGGTTGACGAAGGCGGGGCGCCGGTGGCCGCTCTCGGGCAGCAGGTCGAATTGGTAGGCCAGGCGCTCGCCGTGGAACACCTTGCCCACGCGCCAGCCGATGCCCCGTTCGACCACCGGCTGGCCGCAGCCATAGCGGTCGAGGATCTCCAGGGTGCGCTTGGCATAGCAGATGGCGCGCGAGCCGCTGCTCACGGTGTCGTTGTCGTCCAGCACCACCGCGCGCACGCCGGCCAGGGCCATCTCGATGGCGCAGGCCAGCCCCACGGGGCCGGCGCCCACGATGGCCACCGGCACGCGCAACTCGCCGCCCAGCTCGGGCGGAGCGCGATAGGGGTAGGTGGGCGGGGTGTAGGTGGCTGGCATGGCGCGCTCCCGCGGTCAGCCCTCGAGGGCCAGCCACATCTCCTTGTCGCGCTGGGCGGTCCAGATGCGCGGGTCGCGGTGGCCGGTGGCCTCGTCGTAGGCGCGGCTCACGTCGAAGGGCATGCAGTGGTCGAAGATCACCCAGTGGCCGAACTTGGGCTTGAGCGCCTCGTAGGTGGCGCGGTAGACCTCCCGCAGCGGCTTGCCCGCCTGGGCGCCCGCCTTCACCGCGGCGAACATCTCGCTCACGAAGGCGCGCGTATCGCCCAGGCCCCGGGCCACCTGCTCGGGCGTGACCAGCGCGTCGCCGCGGCCCGGCACCAGCTTCTCGGGCTTCAGCGCGGCGAGCGCGTCGAGCGTGGCCGGCCAGTCGGTGAGGTAGGCGTCGCCCGTGTAGGGCGTGGCGGCGTACTCCACCAGGTCGCCGCTGAACAGCACCTTCTGCTGGGGTAGCCACACCACCGTGTCGCCCTTGGTGTGGCCGCGGCCCAGGTGCAGCAGCTGCACCTCCAGGCTGCCCAGGAACAGCGTGAGCCTGTCCTCGAACACCATGTTCGGCCAGGTGAGCCCAGGGATGGATTCCACCGCGCGGAACAGCCGCGGGAAGCGCTCAATCTCCGACTTCATGTCGGCCTCGCCGCGCTCGCGGATCAGCTCCCAGGTGCCGCGGCTAGCCACCACGTGCTGCGCGCCGTAGGCGCTGGCGCCCAGCACCCGCACGGCGTGGTAGTGGGACATGACCACCCACTTGATGGGCTTGTCGGTGACCTCGCGGATGCGGCGGATCACGTCGGCGGCCATCACCGGCGTGGCCTGGGTGTCGATCACCATCACCGCGTCGTCGCCGATCACGATGCCGGTGTTGGGATCGCCCTCGGCGGTGTAGGCGTAGGCGCAGTCTGCCAGGCGGGTGAAGCTGACCTTCTTTTCTTCCAGATCGGCCTGGGAGGCGAACTTCTTTTCCATGGACATTCTCCGTCGATCACATTCCCAAATAGGCCTCGCGCACTTGCGCGTTGCCCGCCAGTTCGCGGCCCGGGCCCTGCATGACGATGCGCCCGGTCTCCAGCACGTACGCGTGGTCGGCAATGGCCAGCGCAGCGTGGGCGTTCTGCTCCACCAGCAGCACGCTGGTGCCCTCTTCCCGAAGCCGGCGGATGGTGGCGAACACTTCCGCCACCAGCTTGGGCGCAAGCCCCATGCTGGGCTCGTCGAGCAGCAGCAGCCGCGGCTGGGTCATGAGCGCCCGCCCGATGGCCACCATTTGCTGCTGCCCTCCGGACAACATGCCGGCAGTCAGCCGGCGCTTCTCGCGCAGCACCGGAAACAGCGCCCACACCCGCTCGAGGATGCGCTCGGACGAGGCGGCGTCGCGCAGGATGCCCCCGAGACGCAGGTTGTCCTCCACCGACAGCGGTCCGAACACCTGGCGGCCCTCGGGCACCTGGGCGAGCCCGGCGCGCACCCGCTCGCGCGGGCGGGCCCGGGTGATGTCGGCGCCGTCGAGCCGGATGGCGCCGGCGGCGGCCGGTTGCACGCCCGACAAGGTGCGCAGCAAGGTGGTCTTGCCTGCGCCGTTGGCGCCGATCAGCGCCACCAGCGCGCCCTGGGCCACCTCTAGGGACACCTCTTCCAGCGCGCGCACGCGGCCGTAGGCGGCGGCCAGGCCGCTCACCTCCAACAGCGGCGCGCGGGGTTCGCCGCCCATGTCAGTGGGCCTCCGCCTCGCCCAGGTAGGCGGCGATCACCTCGGGATTGGCGCGCACCGTGGCAGCGGCGCCCTCGGCGAGCTTGCGGCCGTAGTCGAGAACCAGGATGTGCTCGGACACGCCCATCACCAGCTTCATGTCGTGCTCCACCAGCACCACCGTGATGCCCTTGTCGGCAATGGCGAGAATGAGTTCGCGCATGGCGAGCTTCTCGCTCTGGTTCAGGCCGGCCGCCGGCTCGTCCAGGAACAGCACCCGCGGCCGCGCCGCCATGGCCCGCGCGATCTCCAGGCGCTTGAGCGCGCCGTAGGGCATGGCCTCGGCGAGGCGCCCGGCGTACTCGCCGATGCCCGTGAAGCGCAGCCACTCCAGCGCCTCGGCACGGCACTCGCGGTCGGCGCGGCGCAGGCCCGGCAGGTGCAGCAGCGAGGGCAGCATGCCCTGGGACAGGCGCAGGTGAGCGCCCAGCATGACATTTTCCTCGGCGCTCATGGCGCCCACCACCTGCAGGTTCTGAAAGGTGCGCGCCATCCCGCGGGCCGCGAGGCGATCGGGCGGGATGCCGGAGACATCCTGCCCGTCGAGCATCACCCGCCCCTGGGTGGGCCGGTACACCCCGGTGATCACGTTGAACAGCGTGGTCTTGCCGGCGCCGTTGGGGCCGATGACGGCGTGCACCCGGCCCGGGTCCACGCGCCAGTCCACGCCCGCCAGCGCCTGCACACCGCCGAAGCGCATGCCCACGCTTTCAAGCGCCAGCACGGGAGCCTCCGAAGGAACGTGCCAGCGTGGGCACCAGCCCGCGCGGCATGAGCACCATCACCAGGATGAGCAGCGCGCCGAAGGCCACCATCTCCCAGCCTTCGAACTCCGCCAACGCCTGGGGCAGCACAGTGAGCAGGGCCGCGCCCGCCACCGAGCCGCCGATGGAGGCCAGCCCGCCCACCACCGTCATGGTCACCAGTTCGATGGAGTGCATGAAGCTGGCCACCTGCGGGGTGACGAATCCCACGTAGTGGGCGAACAGCGAGCCCGCCAGGCTCGCCAGCACCGCCGCGATCACGAACACGCGGGCCTTGTAGCGCGCCGTGTCCACGCCCACCGAGCGCGCCGCGGCTTCCGAGCCGTGCAGGGCGCGCAGCGCCCGGCCCATGGGCGAATCCACCACGTTGCCCGCCAGCCATGCCGTGCACCACAGGCACACGGCGATGACGAAGTACCACTGCCGCTCGCCGGAGGGTGCCAAACCCGCCACGGACAGGGCATCCACGGGCATGCCATCGGGCCCGCCCGTGAGGCCGGCCTCGTTGGTGATGACGATGGACACGATGATGCCCAAGCCCAGGGTTGCCATGGCCAGGTAATGGCCCTTGAGGCGCAGGATGGGGCGCGCCACCACGAAGGCAAGCGCGCCAGCGCCTGCCATGCCGGCGCCCAGCGCCGCCAGCGGCGGCCAGCCGTAGCGCGCCGTGAGCACCGCCGAGGCGTAGGCGCCAATGCCGAAAAAGCCCGCGTGCCCGAGGCTCACCTGACCCGCATAGCCCATCACCAGGTTGAGGCCTATCACCGCGATGGCGTTGATGCTGATGCGGTTGATCACGTCCAGCAGATAGGCATTGGGCACCGCCCAGGGCAGCGCCGCCAGCAGCAGCGCGAAACCCGTCAGCCACGGCCAGCGCGCCACGGCTCAGACCCGCTCGGCGGCGCGCGAGCCGAACAGCCCGCGCGGCAGGAAGAACAGCACCAGCAGGATGGCCACGAACGGCACGGCGTCCTTGTAGGCCGAGGACACATACCCGGCCGTCATGGCCTCCAGCAGCCCGAGGATGCGGCCGCCGGCCACGGCGCCCAGCCCGCTGCCCAGGCCGCCCAGGGTGGCGGCCACGAAGCCCTTGAGCCCGAGCATGAGCCCCGCGTCGTAGGAGGTCATGGTGATGGGCGCGGCCAGCGCGCCGGCCACGGCACCCAGCGCGCCCGACAGGCCGAAGGCCGTGAGCCAGGTACGGCGGATGTCGATGCCCACCAATTCGGCGCCCAGCCGGTTGGCCGACACCGCCAGCATGGCCTTGCCCGGCAGCGTGCGGTTGAAGAACAGCCACAGGCCGGCCACGATCAGCGCCGACACGCCCAGAACCCACAGGCTCTGGGGCAGCAGGCTCGCACCGCCGATGACGATGGGGGTGTCGCCGCTGAAGGGCCGCAGCGCGTGCTGCCCCTTGCCGAACACGATCTGAGCCAAACCCTGAATGAGGATGGAGGCGCCGATGGTGATGATGATGAGCGTCACGGTCTCGGCGCCGCGGGCCGGCTCGATGGCGGCCTTGTCCAGCACAAGGCCCGCCACCACCGCCACCAGCACGGCACCCAGCACCGCAAAGGGCAGCGCCAGCCCGGCGGCGGCCAGGAACACCGACACCATGCCGCCCAGCATGATGAACTCGCCCTGGGCGAAGTTGATCACGCCGCTGGCATTGAAGATGATGGCAAAGCCCAGCGCCGCCAGCGCATAGATGGAGCCGCTGGTGACGCCGGAGAAAAGGAATTGCAGGAATTCGGCCACGGGAGCGCACGGTGGCCCGCTTCGGCGGCGAAGCGGACGTAGTTGTGGGGCTGCGATTGAAATTACGATTAGTGAAACGAGTTGAACGGATCGTAATTCGGTCCTAGCATCCGGTCAACGCATCCTTTTCACCGCCGCCGTGTCCGCCCGCAACGAATCATCCCAGGGGATCCAGTCGCTCGAAGTGGCAGGGCGGCTGCTGCATGCCCTGGCGCGCGCCAGCCGCGCCATGATGCTCAAGGATCTGGCCGCCGAGGCGGGCATGGCGCCGGCCAAGGCCCACCGCTACCTGGCAAGCTTCCAGCGCATCGGCCTAATCGAGCAGGACTCGCTCACCGGCCGCTACGACCTGGGGGCGGGGGCTCTGGAGCTGGGTCTGGCGGCACTGGCGCGCATCGATCCCGTGCGCCTGGCCACGCCGCTGCTGCCAGAGCTGGCCGCCGAACTCGACGCCACCGTCGCCCTGGCTGTGTGGGGCAACAAGGGCGCCACCATCGTGCGCTGGGAAGACTCGGCCCGGGACGTGAACGTGCACCTGCGCGCCGGCGCGGTGATGCCGCTGCTGGCCTCGGCCACGGGGCGGGCCTTCGCCGCCTGGATGCCGGAGGCCGCCATCGTCCGCGCCATGGACAGCGAGCTCGCCCGGGCGCGCCGTGCCGGCCGCGACGACCTGCCCCACGATCGCGCCGGGGCGCAGCGGTTGCTCGCCGAGGCCCGCCGCCATGGGCTGGCGCGGGTGAAGGGCCAGCTGCTGCCCGGCATTCACGCCCTGGCCGCCCCGGTGTTCGACCACCGCGGCACCATGGTGCTGTCCCTCACCGCCCTGGGCCACGGCGGGCAGTTCGACGCCGACTGGTCGGGCGCCCCCGCGGCGCGCCTCATGGCCGCCGCGGCAGCCCTGTCCCACCGCCTGGGCGCGCCCGAGGCGGCAACGGCGGCGGCGTGAGAACGCACCGTTCAGCGCCGGGGTTCGAACACCAGCCGGCGGGTGCCTTCGGCGTCCACCAGCACCAGCCGACCGTCCTCGCCCACCCGGGCCAAGGCCGCGTGCATCAGCGCATGCAGGTAGCGCGTCTCGAAGGCCATGGCCTCGGGGGGGCCCGCCATGCGAGTGGCGGCCAGGCCGCGGGCCGACCAGCGCAGCGCGCCGTCCGGCCCCACCCGCACCTGGCCGGTATAGCGGTTCACACCCGCCGATCCTGCCACGCTGCCCTGCTCGCCAAACTCGAGGCTCACGAGCGCCGGCGGCACCTGCTCCTCACCCTCGCGCACCATCATCACCAGGTGCCACGCGGACCCCGGCGCGGGCGCCACGGGCTGTGCCGCCACGCCTTCGTCGACCACCACGCACAAAATCCCCGCCAGCCAGCCCAGCCATTGCAGCGCCTTCATGTCCCACCCTCCCGTTGATCGAACAGCCGCGAGCGTAGGCCACGGCGGCGCTCGCGTCAGCCGCCAGCGCGCCGTTTGCGCCCCGCTGCGCCGCTAGGCTAGATTCCAACGTCCTTTCCGAAGCCCTTTCCCATGCCCCTTCAGGAGCCCCCCGTGGAGCCGCAGCCGCTCTGGTCGCCATCCCCGCAACGCAGGGCTGAGGCCAACCTCGCCCGTTTCGCCCAGCGCGTGGCCGCAGACCACGGCGCGCGTTGCCACGACTACGCCAGCCTCTACGACTGGTCGGTACGCGAGCCCGAGCGCTTCTGGAGCGCGGTGTGGGACTTCTGCGGCGTGGTGGCCTCCACGCGCGGCGCCACCGTGCTCGCCGACGGCCCGCGCATGCCCGGCGCGCGCTGGTTTCCCGAGGCGCGGCTCAATTTCGCCGAAAATCTGCTGCGCCGGCGCGACGAAGACACGGCGCTGGTGTTCCGCGGCGAAACCCGCGTACGCCGCAGCCTGAGCTTTCGCGAACTGCACGACGCGGTCTCGCGCCTGGCCCAGGCGCTGCGCGCCGAGGGCGTGGGCCCGGGCGACCGGGTGGCGGCCATCGTGGCCAACCTGCCCGAGGCCATCGTGGGCCTGCTGGCCACGTCCAGCCTGGGAGCCATCTGGTCGTCGTGCTCGCCCGACTTCGGCGTACAGGGCATTCTCGATCGCTTCGGGCAGATCGGGCCTAGGGTGCTGTTGTCCGTGGACGGCTATTTCTACGCCGGCAAGACCCACGACAATCTGGGCAAGCTCGCCCAGGTGCTGGAGGCCCTGCCCGAGGTACGGCGCGCCGTGGTGATCCCCTACGTGGCCGAGGTCCACGACCTGGCGGCCATGCCCCGCGCGGTGCGCCTGGACGACTTCGTGTCGGGCTTTCCCGGCGGCGAGATTGCCTTTGCCCAGCTCCCCTTCGACCACCCCCTGGCGATCCTCTATTCGTCGGGCACCACGGGCGTGCCCAAGTGCATCGTCCACGGCCAGGGCGGCACGCTGCTGCAGCACCTCAAGGAACACCAGCTCCAGACCGACCTGAAGCGCGGCGACCGGCTGTTCTACTTCACCACCTGCGGCTGGATGATGTGGAACTGGCTGGTGTCGGGCCTGGCCACCGGCGCCACCCTGCTGCTATACGACGGGTCCCCCTTTCACCCAGGCGCCGCCACGCTGTGGAACTACTGCGACGAGGAGCGCATGACCGTCTTCGGCACGTCGGCCAAGTACATCGACGCGCTCGCCAAGATCGGCTTCAAGCCGCGCGACAGCCATTCGCTGGCGAGCCTGCGCACCATGACCTCCACCGGCAGCCCGCTGGTGGCGGAGAGCTTCGAGTACGTCTATCACAACATCAAGTCCGACCTGCTGCTGTCTTCCATTTCCGGCGGCACCGACATCGTGTCGTGCTTCGTTCTGGGCAGCCCCTGGCTGCCCGTGTGGCCCGGCGAGATCCAGTGCCGCGGCCTGGGCATGAAGGTAGAGGTGTTCGACGAGCGCGGCGTGGCGGTGGTGGGGGAGAAGGGCGAACTGGTGTGCAGCGCGCCCTTCCCGTCCATGCCGGTGATGTTCTGGAACGACCCCGACAGCGCCAAGTACCGCGCCGCGTACTTCGAGCGCTTCCCCGGCGTGTGGTGCCACGGCGACTGGATGGAGCTCACGCCGCGCGGCACCTGCATCATCTACGGCCGTTCCGACGCTACGCTCAATCCCGGTGGTGTGCGCATCGGCACCGCCGAGATCTACCGCCAGGTGGAACGCCTCGACGAAGTGGTGGAGAGCCTGGTGATCGGCCAAGACTGGGACAACGACGTGCGCGTGGTGCTGTTCGTGCGCTTGCGCGAGGGTCTCGTCCTCGACGATGCACTGGTCAAGCGAATCAAGGACACCATCCGCTCAAGCACTACCCCGCGGCACGTGCCCGCCAAGGTACTGCAGGTGGCCGACATCCCGCGCACCAAGAGCGGCAAGATAGTGGAGCTGGCGGTGCGCGAGGTGGTGCACGGCCGGCCGGTGAAGAATCGCGAGGCGCTGGCCAATGCCGAAGCGCTGGAGCTGTTCCGCGACCGGCCGGAGCTCGCCACCCGGTAGTCCCGCACCGCCCGCCCCCCCAATCGGCACGAGGACACCCCATGGAAGACGTCACAATCCCTGTAAGCGGCATGACCTGCGGCGGCTGCGTAGCCAGCGTTCGCCGGGTACTGAGCGCCGAGCCGGGCGTGGCCGAGGCCGAGGTTTCGCTGCAGCCCGGCGAGGCCCGGGTGCGTTACGACCCCGCCGCCACCACCCCGCGCGCCCTGCGGGCGGCCATCGAGGCCGCTGGCTACACGGCCGGCTGAGACGCCTGCCCGGCGGCGCGCGGCGCCGTCAGAACAGGCGTCTCCACCAGCTCTTTTCGGAGCTGGTCTCAGCCAGCAGGGGTGAGTCGGGGAAGTTGATCTGCATGAGGCGTTCTGCGTCTTTCTGCAGGTCGGTAAGGCCCATGGCCTGGTAGGAGCGCACCAGCACCACGAAGGCGCGCTCCAGGGCCGGCGCCGACTCGAAGGTAGTGATGGCCGACTGTGCGCGATTCACCGCAGCCACGTAGGCCCGGCGGCGCAGGTAGTACTCCGCCACCTTCACTTCGTAAGCAGCCAGGGCGTTCACCAGGTAGCGCATGCGCTGCAGCGCGTCGGACGCGTATTTGCTGTCGGGAAAGCGCGTCACAAGCTCGCGCAGCGAATCAAAGCTCTCCTGCATGGCCTTCGGATCGCGCTCGGTCATGTCCTGATTGGATAGCCTCGCGATCATGCCCAGATCTTCGTTGAAGGACACCAGCCCCTTGAGATAGTACGCGTAGTCCACGTTGGGTGCGTTGGGATAGAGCTTGATGTAGCGGTCGCAGGCAGCGATGGCCGAAGCCGATTCGCGCTGGCGGAAATAGGCATAAGCAACTTCCAGGGCGGCCTGCTGGGCATACCGGCCGTAGGGGAAGCGCGCCTCAAGCTTTTCGTAGTACTCGACAGCCTTCTTGTAGTTGCCCGCGTCGAGCTCGCCCTTGGCTTCGGAATAGAGCTTCTCCACCGTCCACCCGCGGGTGCTGTCGGTCGTGGTGCCGGAGGCGCATGCTCCGAGCATCAGGGCGAACAGCACCGCAATCAACGTTCCCGCTACACTGCGACTCATGTCTTCTACCCTGAACAAGGAGCTGGATTATAGCCCGTTGCTCCCGGCGCAGGCCGTGCTCGCCGCCATTCCGCCAGAGTGCGCGGGCATGCGCCTGGACCAGGCCCTGGCGCGGCTGTTTCCCCCCCACTCGCGCGCCCGTCTGCAGGGCTGGATCGACGCCGGCCGGGTGCGCCTGGAAGGCGCCGAAACGACCCGCAGCCGCCGGGTGTGGGGTGGCGAGCAGGTGCGCCTGCTACCCGAGCCAGAGCCCGGGACGCTCGCAGCCACGCCCGAGGCGCTGCCGCTCTCGGTGGTATTTGAAGACGCAGACATCCTGGTGATCCACAAGCCGGCCGGGCTGGTGGTGCATCCGGGCAGCGGCAACTGGAGCGGCACCCTGCTCAACGCCCTGCTCGCCCGCGGTACCGATGCCGCCGCGCTGCCCAGGGCCGGCATCGTGCACCGGCTGGACAAGGACACCAGCGGCCTGATGGTGGTGGCGCGCACACCCGAGGCCCACACGGCGCTGGTGCGGCAGCTGCAAGCACGCACCGTATCGCGGCGCTACCTGGCCCTCGCCCTGGGGCGCGTGGAGGCCGACGCGCAGATCGATGCACCCATCGGCCGCGACCCGCGCCATCGCACCCGCATGGCAGTGGTACCCGGTGGCCGGGAGGCCCGCACCCGAGTCTTCGTGCGCGAACGGGGCTCCGGCTGGACGCTTGTGGAATGCGCCCTGGAGACGGGGCGTACCCACCAGATCCGCGTGCACCTGGCGAGCATCGGCCACCCGCTGCTGGGCGACCCCGTGTACGGCCCGCGCGCCCTGACCGCTCCTCTGGCCGCACAGGCGGCTGGCTTCCAGCGCCAGGCGCTGCACGCGTGGCGGCTGGCGCTGCACCACCCCCGCACCGGTGCGCCCTTGGCCTGGGAGGCGCCGCCGCCGCCAGATCTCGCCGCGCTGCTCGAGCGGCTGCGCGCACCATGAACGGCATGCCCGCCGGGTCCGCGGCCGGGGTGTTCACACCCGACTGGCCCGCACCGCCGGGCGTGCGCGCCCTCATGACCACGCGCCAGGGCGGTACCAGCCCGCCCCCCTGGGACTCCCTAAACCTCGGCGTCGCCGTGGGCGACGACCCCGCCCGCGTCAGCGCCAACCGCGCGCTGCTGGGTACGCTGCTGCCTCAGCCTCCGCGCTGGCTGCGCCAGGTGCACGGCCGGGCCGTGGTACACGCCGACGCCGTTCGGGCCCACGCGCCGCCCGAGGCCGATGCCGCCTGGACCGCCACCGCGGGCGTGGTGTGCTGCGTGCAGGTGGCCGACTGCCTGCCCGTGCTGCTGTCCACCCGGGACGGCTCGGCCGTGGGCGCCGCCCACGCCGGCTGGCGCGGTCTGGCTGGCGGCGTAATCGAGGCCGCCGTGGCGGCCATGCCCGCGCCTGCCGCCGCCGTGATCGCCTGGCTGGGGCCGGCCATTGGGCCCGCTCACTTCGAGGTGGGCGGTGAAGTTCGGGCGGCGTTCGTGGGTCACGACCCGGACAGCGCAGCCGATTTCCGGTCCCACGGGCCAGGCAAGTGGCTGGCCGATCTGTTCGCGCTGGCACGCCGTCGTCTGCGTGCCGCCGGTGTGGAGGCGATGCACGGTGGTGGGCTGTGCACCGTATCTGATCCGGCGCGCTTCTTCTCCCATCGCCGCGACCGTCCCGGCGGGCGCATGGCCGCGCTCGTCTGGATCGAGCCGCGCCGCTGAGGGAACGCCACACCCGCCGCGTATACTGCCGGCCTTTTGCAACCCAGTGCTGTATGCAAGCGCTCGGCCACATCCTGTTGTTCACCTTCGCCGGCGGCGTGGTTTCCGTGCTGCTGGCTGCGGCGCTTTCGCTGGGAGCGAGCGCGGCGAGCGTACCGCTGCTGGTGAGCTTTGCCGTTGGTACGCTGCTGGGAGCGGTGTTCCTGGATATCCTCCCCTACGCCCTGTCCGGGGCCCGCAGCCCTCAGGCCGCCACCGCCACGGTGTTGGCGGGCCTGCTGCTGTTCTTCGTACTGGAGAAGCTGGTACTGTGGCGCCACTGCCACCAGCGCGACTGCGAGGCTCACGATCCCGGCCACGGCCACGCCCACAGCCGCGCGACGCGCAGTGCCGGGACCCTGATCCTGCTGGGCGACACGTTCCACAACTTCGTGGATGGCGTGCTGGTGGCGGCGGCGTTCCTTGCCGACACACAGTTGGGCGTGGTGACAGCCCTCGCCATCCTCGCCCACGAGGTGCCCCAGGAGTTGTCCAACTTTCTCATCCTGCTCGACTCGGGCTTCAGCCGCGCTCGGGCGCTGGCCTGGAACCTGGTTTCCGGGCTGGCAATGGTGGTGGGCGGCGCGCTCGCCTGGCTGGCGCTCACACCCCTCATGCAGTGGGTGCCATCACTGGTGGCGATCGCCGCCGCCAGCATGCTCTACGTGGCCGTGGCCGACCTCATCCCCGGCCTGCACCGCCGCGTGGCGCCCGCCGACGCCGTCTTCCAGACCTTGCTCATCGGGCTGGGCGTGGCCACCATCTGGCTGGTGGGAGAGCTGGCCCACCGTTTCGGGGCCTGACGCCTGCTCGCGGCGGGCGCGATCGCGCCGCCGCCGCGGACCGCCCATCAGCCACAGCAGCAAGGCCAGCGGGCCCAGCCCGTAGAACACGAAGGTGAGCACCCCGCGCACCAGGCTCGGCTCGGTGGCAGCCATGAGCAGCGTGACGTACAACCAGGCGATGGCAACAATGTACATGGATCGGGCGGTGGCACAGGGCCAGCGCATTAGACCACGCGGTGCGGTGTGGCGTGCGCACGGCTTTCCGCGCCTCGCGCCATGAGCGAAACCGCGCCACCACTCCATCCCGCCAGCATCGAGGAGCAACTGCTGGCGGCCCTGGGCACACTGCTGCCGCCGCCGCCCGGCGCCAGCGCAGCCACCCAGGCGCTGCTGCAGGGCTACCTGGGAGCCGTGCGCGTCCACCCGGCGCAGGTCACGGCCTTGCAGGCGGAGTTGCTGCGCGAGCTGGCGATCCTCTGGAGCAGCGCCGCGGCCAACCCCTCACCCGCCTACCCCCCCGACCCCTGTAGCGTGCCCTTCTTTGCACTGGCGCGCGAGCAGCACCGCATCCTCCAAGCCTGGACCGAACGGCTGATTGCCCTGCTGGACCTGCCGCCAGCACCCCGGCGCGCCGCGCGCTTCGCCCTGCGCCGCTGGGTCGAGGCAGCAGACCCCGCCAACCGTCTCGCCACCAACCCGATGGCCCTGGCAGCGGCCCTGGGCTCGGGCGGTACGAGCCTCGCCAGGGGCCTGGCGAACCTGCGGGCGGACCTGGAGGAAGGGCGCATTGCCATGAGCGCGCCGGGAGCCTTCGAGCCCGGACGCGACCTGGCCATCACCCCCGGTGCCGTGGTCCACGAGAACGCCATCGCCCAGTTGATCCGCTACGCGCCGCTCACGCCGAAGGTGGGTGCCCGGCCGCTGCTGATGGTGCCGCCCTTCATCAACAAGTATTACGTGCTTGACCTGCGGCCGGCTAACTCCTTCGTGCGCTTCGCCCTGGAGCAGGGCCTGCAGGTGTTCATGGTCTCCTGGCGCAACGCCACACCGGCGCTGGCCGGCGCCAGCTGGGAGGATTACCTGCGCCTGGGCGTGCTCGAAGCCCTGGACGTGACCAACGCCCTGTGCGCCACGCGGGCAGCCAACGTGCTGGGCTACTGCGTGGGCGGCACTCTGGCGGCCTGCGCCGCGACAGTGGATGCCGCCGCGGGGCGCCGGCGCTGGCACAGCCTCACGTTGTTGGCCACCTTGCTGGACTTCTCGGATCCCGGCGAAGTGTCGGTGTACGTGGACGAAGACTATGTGGCCGCCTGCGAGCGTGACGCCGAGCGCGGTTGCCTGGTGCCTGGCGCACGCCTGGCTGCGGCCTTCGCCAGCCTGCGCGCGCGGGAGCTGGTGTGGCACTTCGTTCAGCACCGCTACCTGCTGGGGGAAACGCCGCGCCCCTTCGCCCTGCTGCACTGGAACAACGCCGCCACCAACCTGCCCGGCCGCCTTTACGCCTGGTACCTGCGCGCCTGCTATCTCGAGAACCGGCTGCGCGAGCCCGGCCGCGAGCGGCTGCTTGGCCAGCCCGTGGATTTCGGTTCCCTGCGCCTGCCGGCTTACGTGCTTGCCGCGCGTGACGACCACATCGTGCCATGGCGGTCGGCCTACGCCGGGGCGCGGCTGCTGGGCCGCCCGCCGCGCTTCGTCCTCGGCGAGAGCGGCCACGTGGCCGGCGTGGTCAATCCGCCCGCGCCCGGCCGGCGCGGCTGGTGGGGAAACGGCGGCGCGCTGCCCGCCGATCCGGCGGCGTGGCTCGACGCAGCCCTACACCGCGACGGCAGTTGGTGGCACGATTGGGCTGCCTGGATCGCGCCCCTCGCGGGACGGCGCGTCCCGGCACCCGTCTCGCCTGGCAGTCCGGCCCATCCGGTCATCGAACCGGCGCCGGGCCGCTACGTGCGCGAATCCGCGCGCGCCGCGGCGGATGCCCATCAATCTCAACCGAAGGAGTGACGAAATGCGCAAGCGTCTGGTACTGGTGACCGGCGGCATGGGCGGTCTGGGCGAGTCCATCTGCACAGGCATGGCCGACAAGGGATACGCCGTGGTGGCAACCTATTCGCCCAGCAACAAGACCTCGGGCGACTGGCTCGCCGCCATGCGCGCCCGCGGGTACAGCTTCGAGGCAGTACCCTGTGATGTGGCCGACTACGACGACTGCGCCCGCTGCGTGAAGGACGTGGAGGCCAAGGCAGGCCCCGTGGACGTGCTGGTCAACAACGCCGGTATCACCCGCGACATGACTTTCAAAAAGATGACCAAGGCCGACTGGGATGCCGTGATCCGCACCAACCTCGACTCCTGCTTCAACATGACCAAGCAGGTCATGGATGGCATGGTGGAGCGCGGCTGGGGACGCGTGATCAACATCTCGTCGGTGAACGGCTCCAAGGGCGCCTTTGGCCAGACCAACTACTCCGCCGCCAAGGCCGGCATGCACGGCTTCACCAAGGCCCTCGCCCTGGAAGTGGCCAGAAAGGGCGTCACCGTCAACACCATCTCGCCTGGGTACATCGGCACCAAGATGGTCACCGCCATCCCGCAGGACATCCTCGACTCCAAGATTGTCCCGCAGATTCCTCTCGGCCGGCTGGGCAAGCCCGAGGAAGTGGCCGGCCTCATCATCTACCTGGCCTCGGACGAAGCAGCCTTCGTCACCGGCGCCAACATCGCCATCAACGGCGGGCAGCACATGCAGTAAGGAGCCCGGGGCCCGCCGCGCCCCTACCGCAGGTCCACGGGGCATGTCCCGCCAGCGCGTCTGGGATGCCAGAATCGCCGGGAGTGCATTCCCCGGCATTAGCTGCTACATTCAGTCACGGTCAATGGTCTGTGGGAGTAGCCATGCGGTTGCACCTGTGGCGTTCCGGGTTTTTCTGGGGCGCGCTGGCCTGGCTTCTGGCTACCGGGTCTGTTCTGGCGCAGGAAGGGCCGCGCTTCGAGATTCGTCGCTTCGAGGTGCTGGGAGGCGGTAGCCTGCCCACCGCCAAGATAGATACAGCTCTTGCCCCTTTCACGGGCCAGGACCGCGATTTCGCTGCTGTAAAGGCCGCGGTGGCGGCGCTGCAAAAGCTCTACGTCGATAACGGCCTCACTGCCGTGGAGGTCACACTGCCCGAGCAGCGCGTCACTGAGGGGGTGGTGAGCATCTGGGTACGGGAACTGGGCTTCGGTACTCTCACTGTGGAGGGCAACCGCTTCTACAGCGAAGCCAACGTGCGCCGCTCGCTGCCCGCGCTGGTGGGCGGTCGCAGCCCCGACGTGAACGCGGTGGCGCGCAACCTGCGCGCGGCCAACGAGAACCCCTCCAAGCAGACCACGGTGGTGTTTCGCTCCGGCGAGTTGGAAGGCAGTGTAGACGCCACCGCACGGGTCAGCGATCAGCGCCCGTGGCGCGCCGCCCTCGGACTGGATACCACCGGCACCCCGGCCACCGGGATGCTGCGCTCCAGCGTCTCGCTTCAGCACGCCAACGTCTTCGACCGCGACCACGTCCTGAGCGCCAACTATCTCACCTCGCCGGAGCGGGCAAAGGACGTGTCCATTCTGGGCGTGGGCTATCGCATGCCGCTGTACGGGCGGGGGGATTCGGCCGAGTTTGCCTATCTGTACTCCGACGTGGACTCGGGCGTGGTGGGCAGCGCGGCGGGCAATCTGGCCATCAGCGGCCGGGGCAGCTTCTGGCTGGGGCGCTACAACTGGTACCTGCCCAAGCGCGGCAGCCTGGATCATCGCTTCGTGTTCGGGGCCGACTGGAGGGTGTTCCAGAACAGCGTGCGCGCCGCCGGCAGCGCTGGATCGCTTCTGCCCGACATCACCACCCACCCCGTCTCGGTAGGCTACTCTGCGCGGGTACGCAGCGCGCAGCAGGATCTGTCGGGGTTTCTGAGCGTCTTTGCCAACATCCCCGGGGGTAACGACGGCACCCAGGCCGTCTTTGATGCGACGCGTGCAGGAGCCGCGGCGAACTACCGCCTGATGCGCGCGGGCTTCAGCTGGCTGCGCACGCTGCCGCGGGAGTTCCAGTTGCGAGTGTCGGCTTCAGGGCAGTGGAGCGATAACAAGCTCATTCCCGGCGAGCAGTTCGGCCTGGGCGGCATGGACTCCGTGCGCGGCTTCATCGAGCGAGAGATCGCCAACGACCGCGGCTACCGCTGGGGCTTGGAGGGCTACACCCCCGATCTGGGCGCGCCCCTGAGGCTGCCTCTACGCGCCCAGGCGCTGGCGTTCTTCGACTACGGCGAAGCGCAGCGCATCGCCCCCCTGCCCGGCGAGATCGCCCGGGAGACCATCAGCAGCGTGGGCCTGGGGCTGCGCGCGTCCTACCAGAGCCTGCTCAGCGTGCGCCTGGATTACGGCTACGTACTGCAGCCCGGCGGGTTACAGTCCCGCGGCGACCAGCGCCTGCAAGGAGTGGTGTCACTGTTCTTCTAGGCGCCAGGGTAAGATCAGCGCGGCGTCCATCCGTCAGGCAGGCCCTGGTGCAAGGCACCGTGGAGCATCTGAGCACCGTTGGCGGTTCTTGTGGGCGACCAACCGCCGCTCGCTCACGCATCCCCGGCGGCGCTGGGTCAAACGGCGCCGGACGAAAGCGCCGGCGACCGTGCACCTGAAGCGGGGGCGCCGCACCAGGCGCTGCTGGCCTCGAGGTGCCCTGGGCAATGCATGCCGTGCCACGGTCATGGCCGGCAATTAGCTGCGCTGGCTGATGCAGGCATTGTCGCGCGCCAGCCCGAGGACTCATTCCAGCGCCCGCTGTTGATGGGCTGGACGGCGTCCCTCCAGGGCGGTGTTCTCGGGGGCGGTCCACGGCGGCTGGTGATCGCACCCGGGGGTTGCGAGTTGGGTAGTGTCGCCAGCGGGCGGAGGGATGATTCCGGACGAGTCTTCCAAGGGGGACAGAACACGACGCGCAGCCGGACTGTCAGAAAACCGGGGGGAGGCTATACCCGAGTCCCCAACCTGCACGCCTGCGCAAACCGGGCATCCGCGCGCAACAGCTGCGGTGTACACGGTTAGTCCAAGAAGCCCATGTGAGCGCACGGAAGCCGTCGGCCTCACCAATTGCCGCCCAAGGGCAAAAAAAAGCCCCGGCGGGTTGCCCGCCGGGGCCGAACCTTTATCTTGCGATAAAGGGGGAGGAGACATTAAGCGACACTCTTTCCTGGCGCGGGAACCATAGCGGGGGCTGATGGAATCGAACGGTTCACCGCAGCCTCGCTCGCTTCGGTGAACTGTTTGAAGACGATCTGCAGAGCATCCACCGACGAGACTGTGACGCCCATTGCGTTACGCAGGGCCGATGCGACCCACTCGCCACCCGGAAAGCCCCCATGGACCAGCAGGGCCTTCTCGGTCGCTTCAAGAGCTTCGCGACTGAATTGGCCCATTCCGGCGTCCAGCACTTTCATGGTTTCACCCTGCGCCTCCTGCAAGATCTCGATCACATCGCGAGGGTAGGTGGTCAGGTTTTCCAGAACCGTTGTGCTGATCTGGGGCGTCTGCCCCTCACTGGGGGCACGGAGCGCGGCCAGGACAACCTGTCCCACGGAGGCGGTCAATGTCGCATTGAGCCCGACCACACGTTGCGCCATGTCCAGGCATACCTGCCCAGCGGCAACAAGCGCTGCGGCGTGGGCCTTGTTCATTGCGACAACGGTCTCCGGGGTGGCGTACACTTTCAACTCCTTGATCAGTCAGTCAACTCCTTGATCAGTTAGCAGGAAGCTGACAAACAATTTCAGAGAACCAGCAAAGAGAACAAAAATCTTGGTGCATTGCAATATTCTTGATGCTAGAAGTAAGCAAAAGCTCTGTCAAGAATTTATTTTGCGCCGCAACAAATGCTGGCTGGTAATTCCAGGCCCTCCCAGAACCCCCATGCCGCAAGCGTCGGCATCTAACGTGTCAGCCCGAACCATTCGCAACCGTGAGGCCCGCCATGGCTGAAGAACTCCGCCTGATCAAGAAATACCCGAACCGCCGCCTCTACGACACGGCCACCAGCACCTACATCACGCTGGCCGACGTGAAGGCTCTGGTTCTCGAGGGCGTGAACTTCAAAGTGGTGGAGGCCAAGTCCGGAGAAGACCTCACCCGCAGCATCCTGCTGCAGATCATCCTCGAAGAAGAGGCCGAAGGCGCACCCATGTTTTCCTCGGACACCCTCTCGCAGATCATCCGGTTCTACGGCAACGCCATGCAGTCCATGATGGGCAGCTACCTGGAGAAGAACATCCAGACCTTCATGGATATCCAGCACAAGTTGCATGAGCAGTCCATGGCCAAGCTGGGCGAGAACCCGATGCTCAACTCCGAAACCTGGTCGCAGTTCGTAAAGATGCAGGGGCCGGCCATCCAGGGGCTCATGACCAGCTATCTCGAGCAGAGCGCCAACAGTTTCGTGGAGATGCAGCAGCAGTTGCAGCATCAGGCCCGCAACATGTTCGCCGGTTTCCCGTTTGCCTCCTTCGGCGCGGCAGCCAAGAGCAATCCCGAAGACCCCAAGCGGTGACCGCGCGACTGTCGCTGCGGGCAGGGGCGCCATGAAGCCGCGTCCTGGCGCCGCGCCCACGGTGGGCTTCGTCTCCCTGGGCTGCCCAAAGGCCTTGGTGGATTCCGAGCGCATCCTGACCCAGCTGCGCGCCGAGGGCTACGGCATCGTGCCACGCTACGAGGATGCCGACCTGGTGGTGGTGAACACCTGCGGCTTCATCGACGCCGCCGTGGACGAGTCCCTGGGCGCCATCGGCGAGGCGCTGCGCGCCAACGGCAAGGTGGTGGTCACGGGCTGCCTCGGTGCCAGGGGCGAGGTGGTGCGCGAAGCCCACCCCGCCGTGCTGGCCGTCACCGGCCCCCACGACACCGACGCCGTCATGGCGGCCGTGCATGCCCACCTGCCCAAGCCGCACGACCCCTTCACCGACCTCGTGCCGCCTCAGGGCGTGAAGCTCACGCCGAAGCACTACGCCTACCTGAAGATTTCCGAGGGCTGCAACCACCGCTGCACCTTCTGCATCATCCCCTCCATGCGCGGCGACCTCGTCAGCCGGCCGGTGGGAGAGGTGCTCCAGGAGGCCGAGAACCTGGTGCGCGCCGGCGTGAAGGAACTGCTGGTGATCTCCCAGGACACCAGCGCCTACGGCGTGGACCTGAAGTACCGCACCGGGTTCTGGAAGGGTCGGCCGGTGAAGACGCGCATGACCGAACTGGTGCAGGCGCTGGCCAGCCTGGGCGCATGGGTGCGCCTGCACTACGTGTACCCCTACCCCCACGTGGACGAGGTGGTGCCGCTGATGGCCGAGGGCAGGCTGCTGCCCTACCTGGACGTGCCGTTCCAACACGCCAGCCCGCGCATCCTGAGGCTCATGAAGCGCCCCGCCAGCGCCGAGGACAACCTGGCGCGCATCCGCGCCTGGCGCGCCATCTGCCCCGACATCACCGTCCGCTCCACCTTCATCGCCGGTTTTCCCGGCGAGACGGAGGCGGAGTTCGCCGAGCTGCTCGGCTTCCTGGAGGAAGCCGAGCTCGACCGCGTGGGCTGCTTCGCCTACTCGCCCGTGGAGGGCGCGGCCGCCAACGCGCTGTGCGATGCGGTGCCCGCCGACGAACGCGAAGACCGTCGCCGCCGCTTCATGGAGACCCAGGCGCGCATCTCCGCGCGCCGCCTGCAGCGCCACGTAGGCCGCGAGATGGAGGTGCTGGTGGACAGGGTGGACGGCAACGCCGCCGTAGCCCGCGGGCCGGGCGATGCGCCGGAGATCGACGGGCGCGTGCTGGTGGACCAGGCACGCTGGCTCAGGGCGGGTCACTTCGCCCGCGTACGCATCACTCGTGCCGACGAGCACGACCTGTTCGCCGAGTCGCTGCTGCATTAGTCCCGCTCCACCGTGAAGCAGCGCCTGCTCGCCTGGGCGAAGCGCATCCGGCAGGACACCCTTGCCCTGTGGTTCGCGGCGCGCCACCCAAGCACGCCTCTGGCACCCAAGCTGCTCGCGCTGTTCCTGGCAGCCTACGCCTTCAGCCCCATCGATCTCATCCCCGACTTCATCCCGTTGCTGGGCTATCTGGACGAGGCCATCCTGCTGCCGCTGGGCATCTCCCTTTGCCTGCGTCTGATTCCCCCGCCAGTGCTGGAGGAGTGCCGGCAGCAGGCCGCCCGCTGGCTGGAGGCGCGTCAGGGCAGGCCCTCCGGCCGCTGGGGCGCCGCGTTCATCGTGGCAGTGTGGATCGCCGTGGGCGTGCTGCTCTGGTCGGCTCTAGCCCGCTGATCAGCCGCCGGCGGCGGGCCTACACTGGCGCCCCCCCAGCCCGGACACGGAAGCCGTCTCCCATGCCAGCCTCTTTGCACACCCTGCCCGCCCACCGCCTCGCGGCCCTGATCCGTGCCCGCAAGCTGGGCAGCCTGGAACTGCTGGACCACTTCCTCGCGCGCGTCGCTGCCCACAACGGCGCGCTCAAGGCGGTCTGCGTGCTTGACGCCGAGCGCGCCCGCAAGCGCGCCCGGGCCGCCGACCGCGCGCTCTCGCGGGGCGAGAACCGCGGCCCGCTCCACGGCCTGCCCATGACGGTGAAGGAGTCCTTCGACGTGGCCGGCCTACCCACCACCTGGGGCCGTCCCGATCTGAAAAGCAACGTGCCCGCCGCCAACGCCAGGGCCGTGCAGCGCCTGCTGGATGCCGGTGCCGTGATCTTCGGCAAGACCAACGTCCCCACCCTGCTGGCCGACTGGCAGACCTTCAACCCCCTCTACGGCACCACCTGCAACCCCTGGGACTTGAGCCGCGGCCCCGGAGGCTCGTCGGGCGGCGCCGCCGCCGCCCTGGCAGCCGGCCTCACCGGACTGGAGCTGGGCAGCGATAGCGGCGCCTCCATCCGCAACCCGGCCCATTTCTGCGGCGTGTACGGCCACAAGCCCACCCGCGGCGTGGCCTCCGCCGAGGGCCAGACGATGCCGCCCTTCATCACCGACAACGACATCGCGGTGATCGGCCCGCTGGCGCGCAGCGCCCGGGATCTGGAGATCGCCCTGCAGCTCATCGCCGTTCCCGACGCCATCGACGCCCGCGCCGTGCGCGTTGCGCTGCCCAGGCCGAAGCCGCGCACCTGGCGGCAGTGGCGCGTGGCGGTGCTGGACACGGCGGGCACCGCCCCGGTTGACGCAGCGGTGCGCGCGGGCATTGGGCGGGTAGCAGAATTCCTGCGGCGACAGGGAGCCAGGGTGAGCCACACAGCGCGACCGGACATTGACCTGGAGGAGGCGCACCGGGTGTACGTGCTGCTGCTGCGCGCAGCCACCTCGCGCAACCAGTCCGACGCCGATTTCGCCCGCAACCTGGACAAGGCCCAGCGCCTGCCCGGGGGCGCCACCGGCTACGCCGCTTGGATGCTGCAGGCCAACACGCTGCACCACCGGGAATGGCACCGCCTCAATGAAGCGCGCCACCACATGCGCCTGGCCTGGGACGCCTTTTTCCGCGACTGGGACTTGCTGCTGTGCCCGGCAGCCGCCACCACCGCCTTTGCGCACAACCAGGCGGGCGAGCGCTGGCAGCGCATGGTGACGGTGGACGGTGCGCCGCAACCCTCCACCACGGCGCTGTTCTGGGCGGGGTTTTCGGGTATGGCCAGCCTGCCCTCCACGGTGATCCCAGCGGGGCTGGCCGACGACGGCCTGCCAACTGGCGTGCAGATCGTGGGGCCGCAGTACGGCGATCTCACCACCCTGGCGCTAGCCCGGGCGCTGGAGCGCGACTTCGGCGGCTTCCGGCCGCCGCCGGCCTACGCCTGAAGGCGCGAGCCGGCCGTCGCCTCGGCTTCGAGAAAGGCCACGGCCTCGGCCTCGTCGCGGCTGCGCCCCATGGGGGGCAGACTCTGCCACACGCGCCGGCCGTAGGCCTTGGTCACCAGCCGCGGGTCGCAGATCATCAGCACGCCGCGGTCGGTCTCGTCGCGGATCAGCCGCCCTGCGCCCTGCTTGAGCTGGATCACCGCCTGGGGCAACTGGTAGTCCATGAAGGCGTTGCCGCCGGCGGCATTGATGCGCTCGATGCGCGCCGTCAGCACCGGGTCGTCCGGGGGTGCGAAGGGCAGCCGGTCGATCACCACCAGCGACAGCGTGGGGCCGCGCACGTCCACCCCTTCCCAGAAAGATTGCGAACCTACCAGCACCGCGTTGCCCAGGCGGCGGAACCGCTCCAGCAGCTCGGTGCGCGAGCCATCGCCCTGCATGAGCACGGGCAGCTCCAGCCCGCGGACCCGCAGCGACTCCTCAATCAGGGCGTGCACCTCGCGCATGGCGCGCAGACTGGTGCACAGCACGAAGGCGCGCCCGCCCGCGGCGGCGATAAGCGGCAGGGCGGCTCGCACCACCGCCTCGGTGTAGCCGCTCGCGTTGGGATCGGGCATGCCTTCCGGACAGTAGAGCAGCGCCTGGCGCGGGTAGTCGAAAGGGCTGTCCCAGGCGCAGGTGGTAGCCTGCTCGAGCCCGAGCTGCGCCGCGTAGTGGCTGAAGTCGCCCCTCACCGAGAGCGTGGCAGAGGTGAAGATCCAGGCGCGCGGCGAAGCCGTGAGCTGGCGCCCGAACGCCTCGCCCACCGACAGGGGCGTGGCGTGCAGTTGCAGGCCGCCGGGAAAGGCTTCGAGCCAGCGCACGCGGTCCGAATCGGGCACACCGTGCCAGCGTTTCAGGCGCGCGAGCTGGTCGCAGGCACGCAGCCAGGCGCGCTGCAGGCCCTCGCTGCGATCGGCCTGGAACTCCAGCAGCCCGCACAGCGCCGCGAGCTTCTCCACCAGCGCATCGAGCGCCGCCACGAACGCCTCCCTGGCCAGCGCCGCCGCGGCCGGCATACGCCCCTGCTCCGCCTGCCACGACAGGCGCAGGTCCCGCACCGCCTTGTCCAGCGCCAGGGCAGCCTCGGGCAGCGCGGCGAAGTCCTTCGCCCCTGCCACCGCTTCCAGGCGCGAATCCCGCGCCAGCTCGATCAACTGCGCCGTGGAGACCATTTCGCCGAAGAACAGGCTGGCGGTCTCGGGCAACTGGTGGGCCTCGTCGAGGATCACCGTGTTGCACGCGGGCAACAACTCGGCCACGCCTTCGTCGCGCAGCACCACATCGGCGAAGAAAAGGTGGTGGTTCACCACCACCACGTCGGCCTCCAGCGCCGCCTTGCGGGCCTTCATCACGAAGCACTCGCCGAAGTACGGGCATTCGGAGCCGAGGCAGTTGTCGCGCGTGGAGGTGACCCGCGACCAGATGCCGGCGTACTCGGGCACCGTGCCCAGCCCGCCGCGGTCGCCCGTGTCGCTCACCCGGGCGTAGCTCACGATCTGGCCCAGGTAACCCACGTCGGCGAGGCTGTCGAAGCGCCCGTCGGTTCGGGCGCGCTCCAGGTGGTAGTGGCAGACGTAGTTGGCGCGCCCCTTCAAGAGCGCGGTGGTGACGGGCACCTGAAGCGCCGCGCGCACCACCGGCAGGTCACGCCCGAACAGCTGGTCCTGCAGGGTCTTGGTGCCGGTGGACACGATCACCTTGCCGCCGGAGAGCAGCGCCGGCACCAGATAGGCGAAGGTCTTGCCGGTACCCGTGCCCGCCTCGGCCACCAGCGCGCCCTGATGGGCAATGGCGGCCTCGATAGCCAACGCCATCTCGAGCTGCTGGGCGCGCGGCCGGTAGCCGGGCACGGCGCGCGCGCGCGGCCCTCCAGCGGCGAACACCTCTTGGAGATCGGTCACGGGGGTGGAGGCGCTACGCGCCCGGAGCGCCGGAGCGCGCAATGCGGCGCCGTGCCGCAGCGGAATCGTGTCACCTGCCAAGCATGGCGCAGGCCCGCGCCCGGGGCAAGCAGCGCGGCCGCGCGCGGCTCAGGCCGATGAAAGCACGCGCACCTCGCGCTGCGGAAAGGGGATCACGATGCCATCGCGGCGGAAGCGCTCCAGAATAGCCTGGTTGACCTCTGCGCCCGCAGCAGCGAAGTTGTCCACCGTGGTCCAGGGCTTGACCGCGATGTTCACCGACGAATCGGCCAGCACCGACACGCCGATCACCGGCTCGATGTCGCCCAGCACGCGTGGATTGGCCTTGAGGATCTCGCTCACCGTGGCGATGGCGCGCCGCACGTCGGTGTCGTAGGCCACGCCCACCGACAGGTCGAGCTGCCGCACGTTGCCGTAGTTGTGCAGGATCTCGCCTACGATCTTGCGGTTCGGGATCACCACCCGGGAGCGGTCGGTGTGAGACAGGATGGTCTTGAACAGCGAGATCTCCTCCACGCGACCCTCCTCGCCCACGATGGAGATGTACTCGCCCACGCGAAAGGGCCGCGTGAAGATGATGGTCAGCCCGGCCACAAGATTGCTCAGCACACCCTGCATGGCCAGCGCCACCCCCGCACCCGCCACGCCCAGGCCGGCGATGAGCGGCAGCAGCTCCACGCCCAGGTTCTGCAGCGCCATGACGCCGAACAGGCCCAGCACCAGCAGCCGCACCACGCGCAAAAGCAACTGCCGCACGGGCACTTCCAGTTCCAGTGGTTCGAGAAGGCGCGTCAGCATGCCGCCTGCCCAGCGCCCGGCCAGCACCCCCGCGACGATGATGAGGATGGCCACCGCGAGCCGCGGCCCGAATTTCAGGGCCATGTCGATGGCCGCCGACTTGATCTGGAAAACGGTCTGCAGATGCTCGTCCATGTCTTCCTCCATGGCGGGAAACCGGGATTGTATGCAGGAGGCTGCCGCTACAATGCGAGCTCTCTGCCACCATCCTCTCCGCCACCATCGTCGCTCCCTCATGCGCGCCACCCGCCCGCCATTGGCTCCTTGCGCCGCCTCGCCAGCGCATATCGCCCGCGCGCGCCGTCGCGCGATGCCGGCGCAATGAAGCGGCCGTGGTTCGCGCCGCCCTTCGCGCCGCCGCGCCACGCAGCCGGCGATGGCTTTCTGTTGCGCCCCCTCACAGTGCGCGACGCAGTGCAGGACTTCGCCGCGGTGATGGGCAGCCGCGAGGCGCTCTGGGCGCAGTTCGGCGAGGGCTGGCAGTGGCCGCGTGCCGATCTTTCGCTGGAGGCGGACCTGGTGGACCTGGCCTGGCACCAGAAAGAATTCGAGCTGGGCACCTCCTTCGCCTGGGCCGTGGCGGCACGCGACGAATCTCGGCTGCTGGGCTGCGCCTACCTGTACCCCGCGCGGCTGCCGGACTGGGAGGCGGACGCCTTTTTCTGGCTGACGAGCGATGCGAGCGAGCGCCTCGAGGCGCCGGTGGAGGCGGCCTTCCGAACGCTGCTGGCGGCCTTCCCCGTGCGCCGCATCGCCTGGCCGGGCCGCACCCTGCCCTGGCGGGCCTGGAACGCTGCGCCATGATCCTGCGCACGCTGCTGCTGCTCGCTCTGGGTGCCCTGGTACTGCTGGCCTTCCTGCCGCGCCCCGACGCACGCCGGCTCGAGGCCCGCATGCAGCAGCGCGCTGCGGCCTTTCGCATCGCCCTGCGCCAGACACTCTACGGGGCGGCGGCCGTGCTGTTGGCAGCGGCCACGGCCTTCGGCCTGTGGCACTGGCTGCGCCACGACGACCGCGTAGCCGCGGTGGTGGCGGCCGCGGCAGCCCCCGGCGCGCTGCTGTTCGCCTGGATGTGCTGGAGGGCGGGATCGCATTCGCGCTGAAGCCGCGCGCCCCGCGGCACGGGGCTATCATCGACGTCGCATTCGAGATCCCGATCATGTCCACCGCCCGCAACGTTCTCGGCGAACCGCTCGCCGCCTGCTGCTTCGATCCGCTCACCGGCTACTTCCGCACCGGCAGTTGCGTCACCGACGCTTCCGACGCGGGCAGCCACGTGATCTGCGCCAAGGTCACCGCAGAGTTCCTGGCCTTCTCCCTGGCGCGCGGCAACGACCTGGTGACGCCCGCGCCCCACTACCGCTTCCGCGGCCTCAAGCCGGGCGACCGCTGGTGCCTGTGCGCGCTGCGCTGGCGCGAAGCCTTCGAAGCCGGCGTGGCGCCCCCAGTGGTCCTGGCCGCCACCCACGAGCGGGCATTGCGGTTTGTCTCGCTCGAGAACTTGCGCAGCCATGCCCTGGATGGCGCCTGAGCCCCCAATGGCGCTTCGCCCCTTGCTCGCACTGACCTCGGTCGTGGCCCTTTGCGCATGCGCCGCGGTGCGCACCCCGCGCGAGGTGGAGGTGCCCTTCCAGTGCGAGGACGGACGGCGCTTCACGGCCGTCTTCGCGCGCAATCCGGACACCGCGCTGCTGCGCATCGAGGGGCGGGAGCTGTTGCTGCCAGGCACGGCCAGCGGATACCGCAGGCCTGCGCGCTACAGCGACGGCCGCAACAGCCTCCATGGCAGCGGCCTGGAGGCGACCCTCGAGATCGAGGGCATGCCGGCGGCGCGGGGTTGCGTTCGGGGGGCCGAACTGGCGCCGTCCCGGCCCAGGCGCCCGGGCCGGTGAGCGCCGCCGGGCCGCGGCGCTGCGCCTGGGCCGAAGCGGCCGGGGCCCTGGACCGCGCCTATCACGACACCGAGTGGGGCGTGCCAGTGCACGATGACCGCGCGTTGTTCGAGTGCCTGATCCTTGAAGGCGCCCAGGCAGGGCTCTCCTGGAGCATGATCCTGGCGCGGCGGGAAGGCTACCGCCGGGCATTCGAGGGCTTCGACCCGGAAAAGGTGGCGCTCTTCAACGAGGCGCGCTGCGCGGAGCTGCTCGCCGACCCCGGCATAGTCCGCAACCGGCTCAAGGTGGCGGCGGCAGTTAGCAATGCACGCGCCTTCCTGGACTTGCAAGCGGCGCACGGCAGCTTCGACGCCTGGCTGTGGCGCTTCACCGACGGCCAGCCCCTGCGGAACGGCTGGACCCACGCCAGCCAGGTTCCCGCCAGCACTCCCCTGTCCGTGGCCATCTCCAGGGCACTGACCCAGGCCGGTTTCCGCTTCGTGGGCAGTACCATTGTGTACGCCTTCATGCAGGCCGTGGGCATGGTCAACGACCATACCACCGGCTGCTTCCGTCATGAGGCCGTGCGGCGCTTGGGCGCCCTGCAGCCGCCACGGCCCGCCGAGCGGGCGCAACGCCTGTAGCATTGACTCCATGACCACCTGCCTCCCGCTCGCCCCGCTGCCGGCTGGCATCCCGGCCCGGCCATGAACGAACCGTTGCGTCCATCTGCCTCCACCGCCCAGGTGTCGGTGGTGATCCCCATCTACAACGAGGTCGACAACCTGCCCGACCTGGTGTCGCGGGTGCACGAGGCGCTGGCGCCGTCGGGCCGCAGCTTCGAGCTGATCTGCGTGGACGACGGCTCGCGCGCCGGCTCGGCCGCCATCCTCGAATCCCTCGCCGCCGCACGGCCGTGGCTCAAGCCCGTGTACCTGATGCGCAACTACGGCCAGTCCACCGCACTGCAGGCGGGCTTCGACGCCGCCGCGGGCGAGTTCGTGGTCACCCTCGATGGCGACCTGCAGAACGACCCGGCCGACGTGCCGCGCCTGCTGGACCACCTGGACGCCAACGCCGACGTGGACGCCATTTCCGGCTGGCGGCGCGAGCGCCAGGACGCCGCCCTGTCGCGCAAGCTGCCTTCGCGCATCGCCAATGGCCTGATTTCGCGCGGCACCGGCGTGAAGCTGCACGACTACGGCTGCGCTCTCAAGGTGTACCGCGCCCGCGTCATCCGCGACCTGCGCCTCTACGGCGAGCTGCACCGCTTCATTCCTGCGCTGGCCGCCGAGGTGGGCGCGCGCATCGTGGAGATGCCCGTCACCCATCGCGCGCGCACCCGCGGGGTCTCCAAGTACGGCATCGACCGCACCTTTCGCGTGCTGCTCGACCTGCTGTGGATCAAGTTCATGCTGCGCTTCCTGCACCGACCCATCCACGCCTTCGGCGGCCTCGGGCTGGCGCTGGGGTCCCTGGGTGGGCTGATCCTCGCCGGCCTCACGGTGGAGAAGCTGGTGCTGGGACACGACATCGGCGGTCGTCCGCTGCTGCTGCTGGGCGCGCTGCTGGTGCTGATCGGTGTGCAGCTGGTGGCCACCGGGGTCCTGGGCGAGTTGCTCACACGCATCTGGCACGAGCCCCAGGGCCGGCCCCAGTACATGACGCGCAGCGCGCCGCGGCCCGCGCCGCGCCGCCCCGGCTGAGTGACGAAGCTGCTGCGCCTGGCGGGCGGCGTGGCCCTGCTGGCGGCGGTGGTGTGGTTCGTGGGTCCGGAACGCATCACCGGGGCGCTGCGCCGCGTGGATCAGGCGGCCTTCGGGGCCGCGCTCGGCCTGGCGGTGGCGTCCAACGTGGTGAGCGCCGTGCGCTGGGCAGCCATTGCCCGGGCGTTAGGGCTGGCCGCCCCCACCGCGCCCCTCGTGCCCATGTACTTTCGCGGCATGACCAGCAACACGCTGCTGCCCGGCGCCACTGTCTCGGGCGACCTGCTGCGCAGCGCGGAGCTGGCCCGCCTGGGCAATCCCCTGCTGGAGTCCGCCGCCTCGGTGGCCTTCGACCGGCTTTCAGGCCTGTGGACGCTGTGCGTGCTGTCCTTCCTCGCCGCCGGCACGGTCGCCGTTGCCGGGGTTGCGCTGTCCGGCGCGCCGGCGGACCAGGCTGTGCTGGCGGGCTACGGCGCGGCGCTGGGCTGCATCGTGGCCGCTCCGTTCCTGCCCTGGCCCACAGCGTGGCTGCGCCGCCTGCCCCTGGCAGCAGCGGCCAGGCTCGCCGACCTGGCCGACCGGGTAGGCGATCCGGCCACCGGGCTGCGCCGTCGCCTCGCCGCCACCCTGGGCCTGTCGCTGCTGGTGCAACTGCTCTCGGCGGGCGCGCTGGCCGCCTGCGGCTGGTCTCTGGGGTTGTCCGTCACACCGCTGGTGATGTTCGCGGCCGCGGCACCCATTTTCGTGATGGCCGCGCTGCCGCTGGGAGTAGCCGGCTTCGGCACCCGCGAACTGGCCACCGTGGCGGTCCTGGGCACTGCGGGCGTGCCTGCCGACCTGGCGGCGGGCACCGGGTTGCTCTACGGCCTTTGCGGTGTCATCCAGGGCGCGGCGGCGGCGCCGCTGTTCCTGCTGCCGTCGAAGCGCCCATGAGCGCCCCGCCCCCGGCCTCGCTGCCAGAGGATCTGCGCCGCCACGGCGGCCTCGCGCTGCTGCTGCTTGCCGGCGTGCTGTTGTCCTTCTTTGCCGGCCTGGGCGCGGTGCCGCTGTTCGACCTGGACGAAGGCGCCTTCGCCGAGGCCACCCGCGAGATGCTCCAGCGCGGCGACTACATCTCCACCTTCCTCAACGGCGAGCCGCGCTACGACAAGCCAGTGCTCATCTACTGGCTGCAGGCGGTGTCGGTACTGAGCTTCGGCGTGAACGAGTTCGCCTTCCGGCTGCCCTCGGCGCTGTGCGCCACGGGCTGGGTGCTGATGGTGCTGCTGTTCGTGCGCCGCGTGGCGGGCACACGCCCCGCGCTGCTGGCAGCCGGCTTCACCGCCACGGCGGCGGGCATCACGGTGATCGGCCGTGCCGCCATCGCCGACGCGCTGCTCAATTTCCTCATCGTCACCGCCATGGCGAGCGCCTATCTGTACCTCGCCGAGCGCCGCCGCGCCTGGCTGCTGGGCGCCTACGTGGCCATGGGCTTCGGCCTGCTGGCCAAGGGACCGGTGGCGGTGCTCGTGCCGCTGGCCACCACTTTTCTGTATTGTCTGAGCAAGGGCGACCTGAAGGCCTGGCTGCGCGTCGTGCTCGACCCGGCAGGCATTGCCCTGCTGCTGGCCATCGCGGCGCCGTGGTACGTTGCCCAGTACCTGAAAGAGGGCGACGCCTTCGTGCGCGGCTTCTTCTTCAAACACAACGTGGACCGGTTCCGCGCGCCCATGCACGGTTTCGACGGCAGCCTGTTCTTCTACGTGCCCTGGCTGCTGGTGGCCACTCTGCCCTTCCTGGCGCCGCTGCTCAACACGGGCCGCGGCCTGCGGCAGATCTGGGCAGACGATCTGCAACGCTTCTGCCTGCTGTGGTTCGGCTTTGTGTTTCTGTTCTTCTCGGTCTCGGGCACCAAGCTGCCCCACTACGTGTTCTACGGATACACGGGCCTGTTCGTCCTCATGGCCCTGCAGGCGCCGCGGCTGCGCTCGGGGGCGCTGACACTGCTGCCGGCTCTGGCGGTGTTCGCCCTCCTGGTGGCGGCGCCCTGGCTGGTGGAGATGCTGGCTGCGCGCGTGCCCGACCCCTACTACCGCGAGGCGCTGGGCTCGGTGCGCGACTCGCTGGGGCCCGGCTTCACCGCCCTCAGCGTCGCGGCCTGCGCCGTGGTGGTCGCCCTCATGGCGCTGCGCCGCGCGCCGCTGGACCTGCGGCTCATGGCCGCGGGCGTGGCCCAGGCCGCTGCCATGGCGCTGTTCGTGCTCCCGGCCGTGGGCGCGGCCCAGCAAGCGCCGGTGAAGGAGGCGGCGCTGCTGGCGCGCAGCCGCGGCTGGGAGGTGGTGATGTGGGGCCTCAACACGCCGAGCTTCATTGTCTACTCGGAGCGGCTGGTGCAGCGGCGCGACCCGCGCCCCGGCGAGATCGCGCTCGTGCGCATGAAGAAGCTGCGCGAGCAGCCAGGTGGCGTGGCGAGCTTCGAACTGCTCTACCAGCGCAACGGCATCGCCCTGGTGCGCATGCCGGAGGCCGCCCGATGACAACGCCCATCCCCTGGCGCTCGCCCGACGCGTGGGCAGTGCCCGCGGCGGCGGCGACCCTGGCGCTGCTGCTGGCGCTCACGGGCGCCAATCGCACCGTGTTCGCCGCCCTCAATGCCTGGAGCCACGCCACGGGGCCGGTGCCCTGGGCGTTCGTCACCGTGCTGGGCGACACGGCGGTGGCCCTGGCGCTGTTCACGCCCTTCGTGTTGCGGCGGCCGGATGTGGTCTGGGCGCTGGCGGTGCGCGCCCTGCTGGCCGCGGCAACGGTGCACGGCATCAAGCCCCTGGCCGGCCTGCCCCGGCCGCCCGCAGTGCTCGCCGCCGACGCCATCACGGTGCTCGGCCCGGCCTACAAGGCGCAGTCGTTCCCCTCCGGCCACACCACCACCATCTTTGTGGCCGCGGCGCTTTTGTGGCTGCACTTCCGCTCGCCGTGGCTGAGGGCGGCGGCGCTGGCCACGGCCACGCTGGTGGGGCTGTCCCGAGCGGTGGTGGGAGTGCACTGGCCGCTGGACATCGCCGCCGGCGCCGCCTGCGGCTGGATCTGCGCGCTGCTGGGCACGGCGCTGGCTCGGCGCCTTCCCTCCGGACAGCGCACGCCCGTCCAGGCGCCGCTGGCGCTGGTGGGCGGCGGCGGCGGCGTGGCGCTGCTGGCCGGCCTGAAGACCGGCTATCCCCAGGCGGTGCAACTGCAGTACGCCGTGGGTGCCGTCGCCCTGGGCGCACTGGCCCTGGCGGCGGTGCAGCGAGCCGCGGGCGGGGCGCGCTGAGGGTCAATCCGCCATGCCCCAGGACGCCTCCCGCCCCGAGTTCTGGGAAACCCGCTACCGAGACGGCGTCACCCCTTGGGACTCAGGCGGCGTGCCGCCGCGCTTCAACGTCTGGGCCGGCAGCCTTGCCCCGGGCACGCGGGTACTGGTGCCCGGCTGTGGTTCGGGCCACGAGCTGCGCCTGCTGGCTGAAGCCGGCGCCGACGTGCTGGCCATCGACTTCAGCCCTGCGGCCGTGGCCCTGGCGCGGCAAAGTCTGGGCCGCCACGCCCACCGGGTGATGCAGGCGGATTTCTTCAGCTTCGACATCGGCAGCGGCTTCCAGGCCGTGTACGAGCGGGCCTTCCTGTGCGCGCTGCCGCGCCGCCTGTGGGGCGACTACGCGCTGCGCATGGCGCAGATGCTGCGCCCGGGCGGGGAGCTCAGCGGCTTTTTCTTTTTCGACGACAACGAGCGCGGGCCGCCCTTCGGCGCCTCGCACGAAGCCCTCGACGCGCTGCTGAATCCCGCCTTCCGCCGTGAACTGGACGAAGCCGTCACGGGATCGTTGCCCGTGTTCGAGGGCAAGGAGCGCTGGCAGTGCTGGCGGCGCAGGGCGATGGAGGTTGCGGGGTCCGCCAGTGGCCCCGGGGCGCGGCGCTGAGCATCTGCGGGCGGGTGTGGCGCAGCCCCGGGGCCGTGGTTGCACACCGATGCTGCGGAGGTGACTTCGGCGCCCGGGCCTTCAGGGTGCGTGAAGCAGCAGCAGGTCGGCCAGGTCGGAAAGACCAAGGCGCTGGGCCCGCGCGCCGGGCGTCTCGCCGAGGCCGTCGGGACGCAGCGCGTCGGCACCCGCCGCGAGCCGGCGCGCGGCCATCTCCGGCTGATTTGCGCTCACCGCTTCCAGCAGCGGTGTCTCGCCGGCGCCATCCACGGCGTCCACGTCGGCGCCTGCGGCGATGAGCAGGTCCACCACATCGAGCCTGGCGGGTACGAATGTCCCGCGGGGCGCCGCACGGATCGCCCAATGCAGGGCGGTGGCCCCGTCGGCGGAGCGAGCTCCGGGGTCGGCGCCCGCATCGAGCAGCGCGTTAACCACCGCGCCGTGGGCCTGCGCACCACCGGTCGCGCAGGCCAGCAGCGGTGCCGCGGCCGGGCCAACCCGAAGCGCCGGGTCCAGCCCCTGGGCCACGAGTCGCTCCACGCGCCGCCCATCGTGGTTGCGCACCGCCGCCACGGCGGCGGTGCGGCCGCAGTCGAGTTCGTGGGAGAACGCGGAGGATTCAGGCGACGGCAGTTCGGGCTCCGGCGGGCCGCGGAAGCGCAGCCGCAGCACCTGCAGCTTCTCCACCACGCCCCAGAGGCCGCCGCCACCCCCGGCGGAACGGTCGAGGAAGACCACCAGCACCAGCTCCTGAAGGGGTGCCGAGCGCACCGGAACGCCATTCACGGCGAAGACCATGAAGCGCCCCGCGCCAGCTGCGCCAAGAACACTCTGCCGCGGGTTCACCACCATGCGGGGTTCCCGCCCAAGGCGAGCGCTCAGCAGCGCGTACGCCTCCAGTTGCGGGCGGCCCATGGCCGAGCCCCACCGGGCCAGGAAATCCTTCGACAAGGCCTGGTACCACTCGATGGCATCGCTGCCCGCGTGGAGCACGAGCGGCCGTGCGACGGTCACGGCGTCCAGGGGAACCACCAGCGGCGCACCGGCGAGGGCGGCGGCATGGCCTGCCGCCTCGGGATGGGTGGAGGCGTAAAGCGACGCGGCCCCCGAGTGCGTCACCCGCAGGCCAAAGGGCGCACGGTCGAGCTCGAACACCCCGTCTGCCGCGATCACGGGCATACCGTACTGGCGCAGCTCCACGGTGCCCGGCACCGTGCCATCGGCGCGCACCGCCGCGGCAGCCGCCAGGGCCAGATATCCCAGCAACACGCGCGCCGGCCAGCCGACCGGGCTCAGGTGCGGCTGAATCGTACCTGGAAGCGCGCTCACGTCAACGCGAGCGGACCAGGCCCCGCGCAGCCAACTGTCGGTCGTGCGTGCCGGCGAGCAGCGCCTGGCTCACCAGCGCACCGGCCAGGGCCAGGAACATGTCCCACTGGGTGTCCCACACATCGCCCTGGGTGGCGAGGAACGCCACGGCGGCCTCGCCGGTGCCCACCGCCACCCACCACTCGATGAGTTCGTAGAAGGCGCTGATGGCAAGACAGATGCAGGTGACGATCAGGGCCAGCCAGCCGCGCCCGGAGACCACACCCTTGCGCAACAGGATCTCCCGCGCCACCAGCGCCGGCACGAAGCCCTGCATGACGTGTCCCAACCTATCGTAGTGATTTCGGGCCAGGCCGTAGGCGTCGCGCAGCCAGTTGAACAGCGGCATCTCGGCGTAGGTGTAGTGCCCGCCCACCATGAGCACGATGGCGTGGAGCAGCACCAGTGCCAATGCCAGCGGCGTGAGCCGCGCGCGCGGGAACATCGCCGCCAGCACCACCGCGCCGGCCAGCGCGGGCGCCGATTCCAGGAACCAGATGAAGCCGTCCCTGGGGTGCCACGCCGACCAGGCCAGCACCGCGGCAAACACGGCCAACGCGACAAGGTGCAGGCGGCGCTCTGCGGCGGTGGGGCTCAAGGCAGCTCCTCCACCTTAAGGTACCACCGGCGGGATTCGGCTGCGGCGTCGCGGCTGCGCCAGGAGATGCCCTCCTCGCCCGCTTGCGCACCGGTGCCCACGCCACCCAGTTCGATCCACTCGCCGAGCCGCCCGCTCACCACGGTGTCGAAGCGTTGCACGCTCACCGTGCCCGGCGGCAAGACGCTTTCGCGGGTAGCCGGATCGCGCGCGGCGAACCTGTCCCGGCTGGCGCTGATTTCCACCGTCACCGCGTCACCGCTGGTGCGCGGCCGCACGAGGAAGCCGGCCAGCACATCCACGCGGCCGGCGTACTCGATCACCCGGTTGCCGCCCGGACCCGCCACCGTTTGACGGCTGTGCGACGGCACGCTGGCGCCCGCCGCCACGAAGGCGCTGTTGCCCTCCAGCACCTGCACGCTTTGCACAGCGTGCCCGGCCGCACCGGACTGGCTGCGATAGACCCGCGCCTGCGCGCCCTGGGTGGCCGCGCCCGCGCCCGGTGGCGGTACGCCCGGCTCTCCGGGCAGGGAGACCGCCGCGCCAGGACCGCCCGCCGCGCCGCGCACTTCAGCGCCGGAGCGGCTGCGCGTCAGCTCCGCGTCCTGGGTCACGGTCACGACCAGGCGTCTCGGGCGCTTGTCCACCAGGGCCAGCACCCTGCGGACCTCGGCCATCTGGCGCGGTGTGGCGCGGATGACCAGCTGGTTGCCCAGGGCACTTACCGATCCGCCTGGCTCCACCAGCGGCTGGAGCACCGGCAGCACCTCCGCGGGCTTGCGATAGGCCAGATCCACCACCTCGAGCGCCGTACCCTGGGAATGGACACAAAGCGGGGCGGCCAGAGCGGCACACAACGCCAGCCGGGAGAGCGCGCGGCGCATAGCCTTCAGGCGACCAGCGCCGCCAGGCGCGCGGCGGGGTCCTGGCGGTAGAACTGGCGCAACTGTTCGTACACATCCGGATAGGCCGTACGCACTGCCTCGGGCACCTCGAAGAAGGCCTCCGACGCCACGGCGAAGAACTCGGCGGGCGATTCGGCGGCGTAGGGGTCGATGGCGGTGCACTCACGCCGCGCCACCCTGCGCCGGAAATCGGCGAAGGCCGCGCTGAAGGCCGCCGACCAGGCCACCCGGTCCATGCCCCGGTGCAGCGGCGGGAATCCGTTAGCGGTGCCGTTGGCCATGTCCAGCTTGTGGGCGAACTCGTGGATCACCACGTTCACCCCATCGCCCTCGGCGCCGCGCGCCACGTCCGCCCAGGACAGCACCACCGGCCCCCCCAGCCATGCCTCACCCGCGCGCGCTTGGGGGTCCTCATGCACAACGCCCGCTTCGTCGGTCCACGAGTGCTCCACCAGGAACTCGTCGGGATACACCACGATCTCGCTCCAGCCGTCGTAGGCTGACAAGTCGAGTTCCAGGATCAGCAGGCAGGCCTGCACCGCCACGTCGATCTTCATGGCGTCGGTGAGCACCAGGCCGGGCGCGGCGCAGAAGCGCTTCTCGGCCAGAAACACCGTGCTCCAGCGGCGCAGGCGCGCCTGCGCGCCGGGGTCGAGAGCGCTCACGAAGCCGTAGCGCGCCACGCAGGCGCGCCACAGGCCCTCATCGATGGCAGCACGCCGCAGGATGCGCTCGCGCCGCCATTGCCGCAGGCTGAAGCCCATCACCCGCCTTCCGCTGCGTGCGGCCTGGCCTCGGCCTCGACCTCTTCCATGGCCTGCTCCAGGCTCGCCACCTCGCCCGGGCTGTCCAGCTCGACCTTCTCGATCTGACCGAAGCGCCGCACGATCTTGTCGCTGGAGATGCGCACCTCCTCAGCGTCCTCGTGGGCCTGGCGGATGTGGTTGGCGAGCCTGCGCATGCGCTCCTCGAAGCGGCCGAAGTCCTTGCCGAGCTTGCCGAGCTCGTCCTTGATGACGTGCACCTGGCGACGCGTCTCCACGTCCTTGATGACCGCGCGGGCGGTGTTCAGCACCGCCATCATGGTGGTGGGAGAGACGATCCAAACGTGGCGCTGCATGGCATGGTCCACCACCTCTGCGTGATAGGCGTGGATCTCGGCGAACACCGCCGCGGCGGGCACGAACATCACCGCGCCGTCGGCGGTTTCTCCCGGGACGATGTAGCGGCCGGCGATGTCGTCCACGTGCTTGCGCAGGTCGGCGCGGAACTGGCGCTGGGCGGCGGCGCGGTCGGCCTCCGCGAGGGAGGGGTCGAACATGCGGTGATAATTCTCCAGGGGAAACTTGGCGTCCACCGCCACGATGCCCGTGGGCTCCGGAAGCTGCAGCAGGCAATCGGCGCGCGTCTCGTTGCTAAGCCTGGCCTGGAAGGCGTAAGCCGAGGGCGGCAGGATGTTGCGCACCAGGGCCTCGAGCTGAATCTCTCCAAAAGCACCGCGCGAGCGCTTGTCGCCCAGCAGCTCCTGCAGGCTCACCACGTTGGTGGTGAGGCCGTCGATCTTGCGCTGCGCCTCGTCGATGGTGGCGAGGCGCTCCATCACGCTGACGAAGGTTTCGTTGGTACGGCGGAACCCCTCTTCCAGCCGCTCGGACACCTTGCCCTGGATCTGCTCCAGACGCGCGTCGGCGGAGCGCGTGAGGGTCTCGATGCTGCTGGTGAGCTGCTGGGAGAGGGCGCGGACCGAGTCCTGCAAGGTCACGGCCTGGGTCTTGCCCTGTTCGGCCAGGGCCGCGAGGGTCTTGCCGAGCATGTCGGTGCGCACTTCGGCCACGCGCTCGAGCAGCTGCTCGCGATTGGCGGCCATGTCCTGGCTCTGAGATAACTGGATCGCCACCATGGCTTCGCGGGTCTGGCGAAGCTGGCCGTCCACCGCCGCGCGCAGTCGCTCCACGTTGTCGGCCTCCACCGCGGCGAGCCGGTCGCCCAGGGAGTTGAGGCCGTCGTTGACGTCCTTGAGCATCGCGAGGTGTTTAGCCTCCAGCATGTCCGTGACGCGCACCGCCAGTTCGGCCTGCTGGCGCGACAACGACATCAGGCGTGACACCAGCAGCACCAGCGCCGCGAACAGCAGCGCCGCCACCGCCAGCAGCAACAGTTCGGGGATGGAAAAGCTCATGCGGGCGAGTATAGCGGCACGCTACCGCTCCATCCCCGCCGCGCGGCGCCCGCCTAGCGTGACGCTGCCTCCCGCGCCCCCCGGGCCGCCTTGGCCGCCGCCATGGCCTGGTCCCACTCCTCGCGGGTGACGCGCGACAGCAGCGCCGAGCGGTGGGCCCAGATCCGCTCCATCTGCGCCTGGCGGCGCGCAAGCGCGGCGTCCATGAGACGATCGAAATCCTGCGCGGTGGAGTCGTAGCGGCGGATGAGCTTCTCCACCTCGGCGGTGTCCTTGCGCACCGCCTTGTTGAGCGCGTCGATGCCATCGCGCGCCTGGCCCAGGGCGAGCAGCGCCTCGGCGCGCCGGGCCTCGTCGGCCACGGCGGCCCTGAGGGGCGCCTCGAGATGGCGGGCCATGAGCGCGCCCACGCCCTGCGTATCGGAGCCGAAGGCGCCTCCGAAAAGGACCACGAGCAGTGCAAGCAGCATCGCGCCTCCGGTCAGTCGGTGAGCGCGCGCCACTCGGCGGCACTGGTTTCGCGACGCATGGCCAGCACCACGTCACGGTACTGGGTGAGAACCTCCCGGCGCCGGGCGGCAAACTGTGCGATCAATTGCTCGGCCTGCTCGCGGGTAGCCTCATAGTCGGTATCCAGGGCCTCGGCCTGGGCGTCGAGGCTGGCGGCGTCACGGTCGAAGGCCTCGCGCAGGGTGCCAAGGCGCGTGGCGAGAGCCTTCAGCCGAAAGGCCCGGGCGGCGTCGGGGATAGTTCTGTCCACCAGGGCGGCCCAGTCGGCCGCCCCGCGACCGGAGGGCGGCGGCGCATCGCGCGCCACCGAGCAGGCCGACAGCCATGCCACCACCAGTAGCGCCGCCGCGCGCCGTGCAAGCCCGCGGCGGCTCACGCAGGCTGCCGCTTCAGCGAGGTTTCTTGCAGCGTGTGCCGTTCGATGACGTCGCGCAGTTCGGGCTTGATGTACCTGGTGCTGTAGCCGTTGAAGATGTGGCCCAGCAGCCCGCGGTCGCGGTCGCTGGTACCCATGAACCTGTCGGCAATGGGGAATGTGAGGTTCATGTTGCGCTCCATCAT
>DAIPHN010000002.1:0-43651 GCA_036771335.1 Burkholderiales bacterium | reverse complement strand
CAACCCGCCGCGCTACATGCACCTCGTGGAACTGATCGCCGCCCCGTCCACGGACGCGGCCGTGCTCGACGGCCTGGAGAGCTTCCTGGTCACCACGCTGGGGAAGGGCGTGATCCGGGCTCGGAACACCCCCAACTTCATCGCCAACCGCATCGGCGCCTTTTCGCTGCTGGCGGCGTTCCACCACGCCCGCGAGCTGGGGCTGGGTTTCGACGAGGTGGATGCGGTTACGGGCACGCTGTTGGGCCGCCCCAAGAGCGCCACCTTTCGCACCATGGATGTGGTGGGCCTGGATACGCTGGGCCATGTGTTCGACACGCAGCGCACGCAACTGGCGGCGGACCCGTGGCACAGGCATTTTCAGGCACCCGGGTGGTTCGAGGCACTGCTGCAGGCCGGGGCGCTGGGCCAGAAGACGGGGCGTGGCGTCTATCGCAAGCAGGGGCGTGAAATCCAGGTGCTCGATCCCGCCACGGGCGAGTATCGGCCGGCCGATCGCAGCGCTCATCCGGAGGTGGTAGAGATCCTCAAGGGCCGCGCGCCCGCCGAGCGGCTGGCGGCTTTGCGTCAAAGCACGCAACCCCAGGCGCGCTTCCTGTGGCGGGTGACGCGCGACACGCTGCACTACGCCGCCTTCCATCTGGAGCACATGGCCGACAACGCCCGCGACGTGGACCTTGCCATGCGTTGGGGATTCGGCTGGCGCGAGGGGCCCTTCGAGTCGTGGCAAGCCGCCGGCTGGCAGACGGTGGCGGGCTGGATTGGCGCCGAGGTGGCGGCGGGCGCGGCGCTGGCGCCAGTGCCGCTGCCCCGATGGGCGGCTGATCCCTCGCGTACGGGCGTGCACGACACGCAAGGCTCCTTCAGCCCGTCACGGGGCACGCAGGCGCCGCGCCCGGCGCTGCTCGTTTATCGGCGCCAGGCCATGCCCGACCGTGTCCTGGGCGAGGCGCCGGGCCTTCGCCGGAGCGTGTTCGAAACGGACGCGGTGCACCTGTGGAGCGCTGGGGACGATATCGCCGTGATCGGGTTTCGCAGCAAGATGCATGCGATTGGCGAGGACGTGCTCGACGGCCTGATGCAGGCCATCGACGAAGCGGAGCGTAACTTCCGCGGTCTGGTGATCTGGCAGGACGAGCCGCCCTTCTCCGTGGGCGCGAACCTCTCCGGGCCCAGGGTGCCGCGCTCGGACCGACCGAAGCCCTCCGCGGTGGGCACCATGATGAAGCGCCTGCGGCGCGAGGCGGAATCCGCGCTGCTGAAGGCGGCTCACCGGCTCAACGTGGCCGACGCCCTGATGGCCGGGCGGCTGGAAAAAGTCGAAGGGCTGGTGCGGCAGTTTCAGGCCACCACGCTGGCCCTGCGGCAGGCGCGCGTGCCGGTGGTGGCGGCGGTGGACGGCATGGCCCTGGGCGGAGGGTGTGAGTTCGTCATGCACTGCGCGCGCACGGTTGCAGCCTTCGAGAGCTACATTGGCCTGGTGGAGGTGGGGGTCGGGTTGCTGCCGGGGGGCGGCGGCTTGAAGGAGCTCACCCGCCGCGCCGCCGCCGAGTCCCGGGGCGGCGATTTGTTCGCGCCGCTGCGCCGTGCCTTCGAAGCGGTGGCCACGGCGCAGGTGGCGCGCAGCGCGCTCCAGGCCCGCGAAATGGGGTTTCTCACCGAGGGCGACGTTATTGTCATGAACCGCCACGAACTGCTGCACGTGGCCCGGGCTCAGGTGGTGGCCTTGACCGAGTCTGGCTGGCGGCCACCGGGGCCCCCGGCGCCCATTGCCGTGGGCGGGCGCACCGCCATCGCCACCTTCAAGGCTCACATGACCAACCTGCTGGTCGGCGGGTTCATCTCCGAGCATGATTTCCTTGTTGGCTCGAAGGTGGCAGAGGTGCTGTGCGGGGGCGACGTGGATGCCGGCAGCCTGGTGGACGAGCAGTGGCTGCTAGCACTCGCGCGACGAGGCTTTATGGAATTGCTGGCCACCGAAAAGACTCAGGCGCGCATCGAGCACATGCTCAGGACCGGCAAGCCGCTGCGCAACTGAGCACCAGGGAGCGATCAATGACCCGCCAAGTCCAGGAGGCCTACATCGTTGCCGCAGCCCGCACGGCTGTGGGCAAGGCGCCGCGCGGCATGTACCGCCGCACGCGGCCCGATGATCTGCTTGCCCATGTGCTGCGCCAGGCCGCGGCCCGCGTGCCAGCACTGGACCTGGCGGCGGTGGACGATGTGATCGTGGGCTGCGCCATTCCCGAAGCCGAGCAGGGCATGAATGTGGCCCGCATCGCACTCCTGCTGGCGGGATATCCACAGTCTGTGGCAGGCGTCACCGTGAACCGTTTCTGCGCCTCGGGTCTGCAGGCGGTGGCCATGGCGGCCGACCGCATTCGCCTGGGCGAGGCTGAGGTCATGGTGGCCGCCGGCGCCGAGACCATGAGCCTGATTCCCATGGGGGGCCATCACATCGCCTTCAACGAGGCGGTGTTCGCAAGGGGCGAGCACGTGGGCATCGCCTACGGCATGGGCATGACCGCCGAGACGGTGGCGCAGCGCTGGCGAGTGAGCCGCGAGGCCCAGGATGGCTTCGCCCTGGAGAGCCACCGCAAGGCGCTGGCGGCCATCGCCGCGGGCGAGTTCCGCGACGAGATCGCCCCCTACACCATCGAGGCGCGCGAGCCCGACCTGGCAACCGAGGCGGTGGCACTGCGCTCGCGCATCGCCGACACTGACGAGGGGCCGCGCGCCGACGCGTCCGCCGAGGGCTTGGCGAAGCTCAAGCCGGTGTTCGCCGCCCAGGGCTCGGTGACTGCGGGCAACAGTTCCCAGACCTCCGATGGCGCCGGCGCGGTGATTCTCGCCAGCGAAGGCGCCCTGCGGCGTTTCGGCCTTACGCCGCTGGCGCGCTTCGTGTCCTTTGCCGTGGCCGGCGTGGCGCCCGAGATCATGGGCATCGGGCCCTTGGAGGCGGTGCCCAAGGCGCTGCGGCAGGCCCGCTGGTCTCTCGCGGACCTGGACTGGATCGAACTGAACGAGGCCTTTGCTGCCCAGTCGCTGGCGGTGATTCGCGACCTTTCCATGGAGTCCTCCAAGGTCAACCCCCTGGGCGGGGCCATCGCCCTGGGCCATCCGCTCGGGGCGACGGGCGCCATCCGCACGGCCACGCTGGTGCATGGCCTGCGCCGCCGGGGCCTGCGGCGCGGCATGGTAACCATGTGCGTGGGCACCGGCATGGGTGCGGCAGGGCTGTTCGAAGCGGTGTAGAGTTGACAGGTGCTGGCGCGCGTTGTCCGGTGTCAGGGCGAATGCCGGGGTGCGGCGTATCCAGTACCAGCAGGGCGGCCGCGGCCCAGATGCGTGCGGACGCAAAGGACATCGTTAAGTCATGCACCGGCTGTGCCGGTTTGAGGGAGGAACCATGAAACCCATGCTGCAATGGCTGTTTGCCGCCGCCCTGACGGTGGCCCTGCCAGCCCTTGCCGACCCTGGTACGCCGGCTGGCCTGTGGCGAACTATCGACGACAAGACCAAGCAGGAGCGCTCCCTGGTGCGCATCGTGGAGGTGAACGGGGTGTACGAGGGGCGCGTGGAAAAGATTCTCAACCGCCAGCCCGACGACGATCCTGACAACCTGTGCCGTGACTGCACGGGCGAGCGCAAGAACAAACCGGTGCTCGGTATGACCATCCTGTGGGGGCTGAAGAAGAACGGCGAAGCCTTCGACGGGGGCGAGATCCTCGACCCCAAGAACGGCAAGACCTACCGCTGCAAGATGAAGGTGAGCGGTGATGGCCGGAGCCTCGACGTGCGCGGCTACATCGGCGTGTCGCTCATCGGGCGCACCCAGACCTGGTTTCGCGAGCAGTAACGGCGGCGTCCAGGCGCCGCGCCGGGGGCGCCCCTAGCGGTGCCCGCCGCGCCAGCCCGGCTCGTGGCGGTCGAGAAGCCGCTTGAGCGCTTCGAAGTGCAGCACCGACTGCTGGCGCTCGCCCTCGATCTGGCGCGCCACTTCGGCCACCATGGGCTCGGGTACGCGCTTCAGGGGGCGTCCGGTGTTCTGGGCCAGCAGCTGGACCATGCAGGAGCGCTCGAGGTAGTAGAGATCGTCAAAGGCGTGTGCCACGTTGTCGCCGCACACGATGACGCCGTGGTGCTGCATGAACACCACGTCGTTGGTCCCCAGCGCGTCGCAGATGCGGTCGCCCTCGGCGTTGTCCAGGGCCACGCCGCCGTAGTCCCGGTCGTAGCCGATCCGCCCGTAGAAGCGCATAGCGTTCTGGTTGGCGAACACGTCCAGTTCGCCCCCGTCGATGAGCGTGAGAGCGGTGGCGTAGGGCATGTGGGTGTGCAGCACGCACTTCTTGCGCTTGCCCAAGTGGATGCGGCCGTGGATGAAGAACGCGGTGGGTTCCACCCGGTGCCGGCCCTCGATCACCACACCGCGTTCGTTCACGATCATCAGGTCCTCGGGGGTGATCTCCGACCAGTGAAGGCCCTGGGGATTGATGAGGAACTGATCCGGGGCGCCCGGCAGCTCGAGGCTGAAGTGATTGCAGACGCCCTCGTTCAGGCCCAAGCGGGCGGCTGATCGCAGCGCGGCGGTGAGGTCGATTCGCGCCTGGCGGACCGGGTCTGGCAAGGACATGGCGGATGCTCCTGGGAAGGTTCAGGCCGCGATGATAGGGCGGCGGGCCCAGCGCGGCGGCCGCGCGAAGTCCAGCGGCGTGCTGCGTAGGCGCCGCAGCAGCGCCGCCGCCAAGGGTCAAACATGGCGCAAGCCGATGCGGCGCGACTTCATGGCGAGTCACAGTGCCAGGGTGAGGCCCGCGGTCAGATTCACCAGCCCAACCTGCGCCGCGGACGTGGAGCTCCACAGCGCCTTGCGCGTGGGCAGAGCTTAGAGGGAGGCCGTGGCGATGTCCACGTTGGCCGCCGAAAAGGTGACATGGCGCATGTCCAGCGGGAGGTCGGTGATCAGACCGATGCTTCCGGCCATGCCGAGCATGAAGCCGAAGTAGAAATTGCCCGCCAGGCCGCCGAGGTTGTGTTCCAGGCAGGCGGCCAGCGGCGCGGCGCGCGCCGATCCTGCCAGCCGCGCCAGCCAGGGCAGCCTCGCCACCCGAGCCGGGACGTGCCCATACACGGTGAAGTCGTGGTGGTAGCCGGAGACAATACCGGACAGAAACAGGTACACGTCCGCGATGGCCGCATGCAGCAGCGCCGGGCTTGCCACCGGCTGTGCGTCGTGAAGCATGCTGGTGGCCTTGTCGGCACCCACCACGGCGAAGCCGCCGAATCGCAGCACCGCGGCGCAGTGCACACCAGCCAGGCCAGTGGAAAGGCGAGCACCACGTTGCCCACCACGGCGTGGCGTGCGTCGGGCGGCGCCATGCCGGAGTCGGCGAGGCGCGCCGTTTCCGCGTCTGCCACTTCCGCCGCCTGGGCGAGGAACGGCGATTCCACTTCGGCAGCCTCGGGTGTACCCGTCGCAGGCGCGGGTCGGACCCGAGCGCCGCCACGCGGTGCGACAGCACCTTGAGCGCGCAGAGCGCGTCGCGCAGCACGGCCATGCGCCCGCCCGCGGCCGGGAAGCCGTGCGTGAGCAGGGCGAACAGCGCCTGCCAGTCGTGCTCTGCAACAGCGGCCACCCACATAGGATCATCGCGAGCACGCAGCACGGCTGCCCGGGTTTCGGCAAGCTCGTACGGGTCGGGCGTCGTGGGCAGCACCCGATGGGCGAGGCGTCGTCGGAGTTCGCTGTAGAAGCCGGTGTCAGCCAGCAGCCCGAGATCGGCGAACAGTCCTTACCCGTACAGGATCGCGAACAGCCGCCCAGCGGCGCTGCCCAGGGCGTCCGCCAGATCAGGCTGCGCCCAGAGCAACGCCAGCAACGGCCGCAACGCCGCTGCCGCGTCGTGAGCGGCGCCAGGCCCCACTGCGGCCACCAGCGCGGCGAGCCGGGTTTCGATCAGGGCATTGTCGGCCTGCGCCAGTTCACGCAGGCAGTGCTCCAGCCGGCCGCTCACGAGCCGGTGTGGCGCGGCGCTCACATGTTGGGGTAGTTGGGTCCGCCGCCTCCCTCGGGGACGACCCAGCGGATGTTCTGGGTGGGGTCCTTGATGTCGCAGGTCTTGCAATGCACGCAGTTCTGGGCATTGATCTGGAGCCGCGGGGAGGCGCCATCGGCCTCGCGCGCGATCTCGTAGACCCCGGCAGGGCAGTAGCGTTGCTCGGGGGCGTCGTAGAGCGCCAGGTTGTGGGCCACCGGCACGGAAGGATCCTTGAGCGTGAGGTGCACGCGCTGGTTTTCGGCATGATTGGTGTTGGAGATGAACACCGAGGAGAGTTTGTCGAAGCTCACGCGGCCATCCGGCCTGGGATACTCGATGCGCGGCGCGTCGGCGGCGCGCCGTAACTGAGTGTGGTCGTCGTGATTGCTCAGCGTCCAAGGGGCGCGGCCGCGCAGCAGGTAAGTGTCCACGGCGGCATGGAGGACGCCGCCCAGCAGGCCCCAGCGGAACGCCGGCCGGATGTTGCGCACGCGCCGCAGCTCGTCCCAGAGCCAGGTGGTGCGCAGGCGGTCGGGATAGGAAACCGCTTCCGCACCGGGCTCCGAGGCGCCCAGGTGTCCGAACAGCGCCTCGGCGGCGGTCATGCCCGACTTCATGGCCGTGTGCGTACCCTTGATCTTGGGGACGTTGAGGAAGCCCGCGGTGTCGCCCACCAGCAGCCCCCCGGGGAAGGTGAGTTTCGGGATCGACTGGAAGCCGCCCTCGGACAGGGCGCGCGCGCCGTACGAGATGCGCCTGCCGCCCTCGAAGGTGGAGCGCATGGCCGGGTGGGTCTTGAAGCGCTGGAACTCGTCGAAGGGCGACAGGTGCGGGTTGGTGTAGTCCAGGCCGATCACGAAACCTACCGCCACCTGGTTGTTTTCCAGGTGATAAAGAAAGGAGCCGCCGTAGGTCTCACGGTCCAGCGGCCAGCCCACGGTGTGCACCACCAGCCCGGGCTGGTGCTGGGCGGGGTCGATTTCCCACAGTTCCTTGATGCCGATGCCGTAGGTCTGGGGATCGACCCCGTCGCGCAAGCGGAAACGTTCCATGATCTCGCGCGTGAGCGAGCCGCGGCAGCCCTCCGCGAACACGGTCTGGCGGGCGCGCAGTTCCATGCCGGCCTGGTAGTGGTCGGTGGGCTGGCCGTCGCGGCCCACGCCTAGGTCGCCCGTGGCCACGCCCGTGACCTGGCCAGCGTCGTTGTACAGAACCTCGGCGGCGGCGAAGCCTGGGTAGATCTCCACCCCGAGGGCTTCGGCCTGCTCGCCCAGCCAGCGGCACAGGTTGCCGAGGCTCACGATGTAGTTGCCATGGTTGTGCATCTGCGGTGGGGTGGGCAGCTTCCACGAGCCCGTGGCGGTGAGGAACAGGAAGCGGTCTTCGCGCGCCGGGGTGTGCAGCGGCGCGCCGCGCTCGCGCCAGTCGGGAATCAATTCATCGAGGGCGCGCGGCTCCACCACTGCGCCGGAGAGGATGTGGGCGCCGACCTCCGAGCCCTTCTCCAGCACGCAAACCGACACATCGCGGCCATGCTCTGCCGCCAGCTGCCTCAATCGGATGGCGCAGGCCAGCCCCGAAGGCCCCGCGCCCACGATCACCACGTCATACTCCATGAACTCCCGTTGCGCCACCGTCTTCTCCTGCGGGCATAAGGCTAGAATCGCCGTCGCCGCGAAACGAAAAAAAGTGTTCAGATGATACCGCCAAGCCCCGTGCCGGCGCCCCGCCGGAGACCGCACCCATGAGCATGGAGCGCCCCCCCATCCACGTGGAACGAATGCGGTTGCGCTGGGGCGAGCTGGATGCCCTGCGCCACCTCAACAACGTCTCCTACTTCCGCTACTTCGAGCAGGCGCGGCTGTCCTGGTTCGAGAGCCTGGGCTTCGATTATGTAAACGACGCGGAGGGCGCGCTGCTGGGCAGCATCGACTGCCGCTTTATCCGGCCGGTGCTCTACCCGGCGGAGCTGGCCATCGAGTTGCGGCCTGGCCGGGTAGGCAGCGCGAGCTTCGTGCTGGAGCATCGCATGCGCCTCGACGCACAGGACTCGCCGGTGTTCGCCGAGGGCGCGGCCACGATGGTCTGGGTGAACCTGGCCGAGGGGCGGTCGCGGCCGCTGCCTTCGCGCATGCGTGGGGTGCTGGGGGGCTGACTGCCGCCGTTACCCCTGGGCTCGGATCACCTGGCCCGTGGTGCCCCGGCTGTCGGGGCCCATCAGCCAGCAGCATGCCGGCACCACCAAGGCTGGCGGGGGCAGGGTGGTGGGATGTTGGCCCGGGTGGGTGAAGGCCCGCGCCGGCGAGGCCATGGCGCCGGGCAGCAGTGCATTGACGCGCGGCCCTGAGCGCGCCTGCCATTCCTGAGACTGGGCGCCCATGGCAGCCAGCAGCGCCGCCCGCGGCGCCGCGCCTCCGCCCCACCAGGCGCCGGGCGACAGCACATGCTCGTCCATCACGTAGGCCACCGAGGCGTCGGGAGCGCGCGACAGCAGGTGAAGGCAGGCGTTGGCCAGAGCCAGCGGGGCGAGGAAGTTCACCCGCAGCAGCCGGTTCCAGGTATCGACGTCCAGATCCTGTACGGCCGCCAGTTTTTCCAGGTGCACGGCGCAGTGCAGCACGCCGTCGAGCCGCTCGAAGGCCCGCTCCACGGCGCCGGCCACGCCTTCGAAGTCGCGCCGGCTCGCGGTTTCGAAGTCGATGCCGATGGCAGCCGGTGCTTCGTGGCCCGCTGCCGCGATGGTTTCGCAGGCGTCTTCCAGGCGATCGGGGTCGCGGCCGGTAATCACCACCCGGGCTCCGAGGCCGGCGAACGCCTGGGCGCAGGCAAGACCGAGCCCACGACTGCCGCCCGCAACGAGGATGACGCGCTCGCGCAGCAGGTGTGCCGAAGGGGCGTATCGCGCGGGCAGGCTCATGGAGTGTTCAGGATGCCGTGGGCGCAGGCGATGCCGCTGCGCACAGCGGCTTCGAGCGTGGCGGGATAATCCCCGGCCGTGTAGTCGCCCGCCAGAAACAGGCCTGGAAGTGCGGTACGTCGCTCGGGCCGGTCGATGCCGGGAATGCAGGCGAAGGTGGCGCGCCTCTCGGAGATCACGCTTTGCCAACGCGGGGATTCGAGGTCGGGTATGAGCGCCGCCAGCTGGGCGTGGGCAGCAGTGGCGATGCGATCGCGTCCCCACGAGTCGAAGTGGTTTGCGGCGCTCGCCACGCAGGCCAGCAGGCCGGGCTGCCCGCACAGCGCGCCGCGGTCGAAGGCCCATTGCAGGGGACCGTCGGGAAGCCCCAGCATGGGCGCTGGCAGGCTGCGGTGGGGCTCATACTGCAGGTACACGGACGTAATGGGCAGGTGGCGCAGCGCCCTCAGGCGCTGGGCCAGTGGGGCGAGCGGGGGCAGATGCTCCACGAGGCCGGCAGCCCGCGACGGGTCGGTGGCACACACCACCTGGCTCGCGCCATGGTTCCCGGAGCGGCATTCGAGGGAAAAACCGCTGCCGCGTACGCGGATGGCGCGTACCGGGTCCGCCAGGTGCACGGCGCAACCGCGCGCTTCAAGCCAGCGGCAGGCGGGCTCGGGAAACAGGCTGCCCAGGTCGCTCGACGGCAGCAGCAGATCGCTGGCGCGCCCGCCGCCCGCCATGCCATCGCGCACCACGTTGAGAAACACCTGGGCGTCGGCTTCCGCAGGGGCGGTATTGAGAGCCGCCACGCACAGCGGCTCCCAAAGCCACATGCGGGCGGCGCCACGCTGGCCGAAGCGGTCGAGCAGGGCTGCAACAGTTTCGCCAGGACGGGCGCGGAACCGCGACAGGCGCAGCCGCAGCATGAAGCCCACTGTGGCGAGCCGCTCTGCTGCCGTCAACCCCCTGGCGCGCAGCAGGCCGGCGAGCAGGTCCAGCGGCGCGGGGGCAGTGGCGCTGCGCAGCGACAACCGTCCGGCCACTTCGAGGCGCAACGGCAGGCGCTGCAGATGGTCGGCATCCGGCGAGACGGTGCGAATCATTTGCAGGGTGCTGCCATAGGCGCCCAGAAGGATGTGCAGGCCGTTGTCCACGCTGGCCCCGTCGAGCAGCACACGGCGCGCCCGCCCGCCTGGCGCCGGAGCTGCTTCGTGCACGGCCACGGGTACCCCGTGGCGCGCCAGAGTGACGGCCGCGGCGAGACCGGCCCAGCCGGCGCCAATCACCCGCACCCGGGCGGCCGGGGCGCCGGGCAGTTGGCGTGTGTCAGCCACGGCGCCAGGTCCTCCAGGCGATCCACAGCTTGCGCAGGGGGGTGAGCGAGACGCGCCGGCTCATCACTGAGGCGCCTTCGGCGGCCACCTCATCGAGCAGTCGGGCGTAGATCGCGCCCATGATGAGGCCGGGAAGCTGGGCGGCGCGGTCAACGGCGGGCAGGCGGGCAAGGGCACGCGCGTGATAGTCGCGGGCGCGAGCCGCGTTGTGGGCCAGCAGCTCCGCCACCGCGGGCGTTTCACGAAACAGCAGGATATCGTCGGTGCTCACGCCGAAACGCGCAAGCTCGTCGAGCGGCAGGTAGATGCGGTTGCGGCGGGCGTCCTCGCCCACGTCGCGGGCGATATTGGTGAGCTGCAGGGCGATGCCCAGGTCGCGGGCGTACTCCAGGGTGGCTGGTTCTCGATAGCCGAAAATGGACGCGGAGAGCATGCCCACCACGCCGGCCACGCGGTGACAGTACACCTCGAGTGTCGGGAAATCGGGATACCGGTTCCACTCGAGGTCCATGGCCATGCCCTCGATGATGTCGAGCAGACGCGCCTGCTCGAGGCCATGGGCGGCAACCGCGGGCGCCAGGGCGCGGGTCACCGGGTGGTTTGGGTTGCCCTCGTACAGGGCGCCCACCTCGCGCTGCCACCACTGAAGCGTGGCCCGGGCCACCTGGGGGTCGGTGGTCTCGTCCACCACATCGTCCACCTCGCGGCAGAAGGCATAAAGCGCCGTGATGGCGCGCCGGCGCCGCAGCGGCAGGAATCGAAACGAATAATAGAAACTCGAACCGCTCGCTGCCGCCTTCCGCTGGCAGTACTGGTCTGGTGTCATGGATATCCCGCCAGTTCAGCGTGTCAGGGCTCGCCAGGCCATCAGCAGCCAGTCGCGCTTCACCAGCACCGGCCGGCGGCGGAATACGTCGCCCTCGACCAGCAGGATTTTTTCGAGGATACGCTCGCCGCCCTCCACCACCAGCCGCAGCTCGAGCCCCAACCGCCCGCCCACCTCCCGGGCCAACGGCGCGCCTGCTCGCAGCAGGCTCCGGGCGCGTTCCACCTGGAACCGCATCAGGTTGCGCCAGGCGCTTCCCGAGTCGGCGGCGGCGATGTGTGCCTCGGTGATGCCGAAGCGAGCCAGATCCTCCTGGGGCAGGTAGACGCGTCCCTTGTGCCAGTCCACAGCCACATCCTGCAGGAAGTTGATGATCTGCAGGCTCGAGCAGATGGCGTCCGAGAGCATCACATTTCGCGAGGTGGCGGCGCCATGGAGAGCCAACATCAGACGGCCGATCGGGTTTGCGGAGCGCTGGCAATAGTCCATGAGTTCTCCGAAATCTGCATACCGGACCTTGAGGGTGTCCTGGCGAAAGGCGCAGAGAAGGTCGTGGAAGTGCCGCACCGGCAGACGGTGCTCGCGGATCAGTTGTGCCACGGCGCCGTAATGGGGCAATAGCGGCCCCTCGCCTCGCTCGATGCGATAAAGGTCGTCCCGGCGGGCGTCCAGGGCGGCCTGACGCTCTTCAGCGGGGGCGTCACCTTCGTCGGCAATGTCATCGGCCTCGCGACAGAATCGGTACAGGGCCACAACCGGTGTGCGCAGCCGCGCCGGAAGCAGCACCGAAGCGACCGGAAAATTTTCGTAGTGACCGACACCCATGAATTGCCGCTCGACCCGAGAAATCAATTGCCCTCAGTGGATTGCCTCAAAGGACCCCGGGGCGCGAGGTTGGAGCGGATGCGAGACGGAGGGATTGTAATAGAATGAGGCATCGCGAAAGTGGCGGAACTGGCAGACGCACCGGATTTAGGTTCCGGCGCCGCAAGGCTTGGGGGTTCGAGTCCCCCCTTTCGCACCAGCGACCCCGGCGGGCAGCCACCTCGCCGTCCTTGAACCCCGTCCCCTCGATCCCGAGAACGAGTTGACCGGATCGCCGGGCATTTCCCGCCGGGGTCGCTGTCGTGGCAACCCTGAAACCTGAGAGATTCCGCGATGCAAGCTTCCATCGAGACCCTCGGCACGCTGGAGCGGCGCCTGAAGGTCGCCGTCCCCCTCGATCAGATCAACGCCGAGGTGGACAACCGCCTCAAGCGCCTGCAGCGCACTGTCAAATTGGCCGGCTTCCGGCCCGGCAAGGTGCCCATCAAAGTGGTGGCGCGTCAGTTCGGTTCGCAAGTACGCCAGGAGGTACTTGGCGACATGGTGGAGCGCACATTCGGGGAGGCGGTGCGCGAGAAGAACCTCCGCGTGGCGGGCCTGCCCCGCATCGAAGCCAAACCTGCCGGTGAAACGCAGGAACAGTTCGAATTCACCGCCACCTTCGAGGTATTCCCTGAGATCGAACTCGGGGAACTGTCCGGTCACTCCATCGCGCGGCCGGTTGTGGCCGTCGGCGATGCCGATGTGGAGAAGACGGTGGTGGTGCTGCGCCGCCAGCGCACTACTTACGAGCCAGTGGAGCGGGCCGCTGCCAGAAGCGATCTGGTTCTCATCGACTATCAGGGGCGGATCGATGGTGTGCCGTTCGAAGGAGGCGAAGCCAAGGGGCAAGCTGTAACGCTTGGCGAAGGGCGGCTGCTACCGGAGTTCGAGGCCGCGCTGGAAGGCGTTAGCGCGGATGAAACACGCTCGTTTGAACTGACCTTTCCCAAGGACTATCATGACCAGGACGTTGCTGGAAAGAAAGCGGAGTTCACCGTGACGCTGCATAAGGTCCAGGAGGCGAAGGTGCCGGCGCTCGACATGGATTTTGCGCGTGCCCTGGGCATCTCCGACGGCAGCCTCGACCGCATGCGCGCCGACGTCAGGGCAAACCTGGAGCGCGAGGTCAGGCGGCGCGTGCGGCAGAACACCAAGGATCAGGCCCTAAAGGTTCTCCTCGACGCGTCGAAATTCGAAGTGCCCAAGGCGCTGATCGAGGCGGAGACCGATCGCCTTGCCGCAAACATGCTTGAAAACCTGCGTGGTAGAGGCATGGCGGCAGAGAGCGTCAACATCCCGAGAGAAGCCTTCGAGCCCGAGGCGCGCCGCCGCGTGAGCATCGGGCTGGTGCTCAACGAGCTGGTGCGGCGGGAGGGCATCAAGGCTGAGCCCGAACAGATTCGCGCCGTGATTGATGAGTATGCCCAGAGCTACGAGGAGCCCGAGGAAGTGGTGCGGTGGTACTACCAGTCTCCGGAGCGGGTTCGCGAAGTGGAAGCGGTGGTGCTCGAGAACAACGTTGTGGAGTGGGTGCTGGGCCGCGTGAATCTGACCGACCGCGACACGCCGTTCGATGAACTGATGGGAGGGGCGTCATGAAATGGGGAAGATCGGGATGGGATCGCGAGCCGGACGCGCTCGGCCTGATCCCCATGGTCATCGAGCAGAGCGGCCGTGGGGAGCGCGCCTATGACATCTACAGCCGCCTGCTCAAGGAGAGGGTGGTCTTTCTGGTGGGCCCGGTCACTGAGACCACGGCGAATCTCATCGTGGCCCAATTGCTGTTCCTGGAGTCCGAGAACCCCGACAAGGATATCTTCTTCTACATAAACTCTCCCGGCGGGTCGGTGTCTGCGGGGCTTGCCATCTACGACACCATGCAGTTCATCAAGCCCGATGTCTCCACTCTCTGCATCGGCCAGGCGGCCAGCATGGGGGCATTCCTCCTCGCCGCGGGCGCCAAGGGCAAGCGCTTCGTGTTGCCGAACTCTCGAGTGATGATCCACCAGCCCATGGGAGGGTTTCAGGGCCAGGCTTCGGACATCGAGATCCACGCACGGGAGATCTTGTACCTGCGCGAGAAGCTCAATTCCATCATGGCCACTCACACGGGCCAGGACATCAAGACCATCGAGAAGGACACCGATCGGGATAACTTCATGAGCGCGGAGGAGTCTGTGCATTACGGACTCGTGGACAAGGTTCTCGTGAGCCGCGCCGCCAGCGCTTGACCACGGCCCGACCTCAACCCACTCCAACACCGGGAGTCATTCACAGCGATGTCGGAAAAGCCCTCCGGAGAAAAGCTTCTCTACTGTTCTTTTTGCGGCAAGAGCCAGCACGAGGTTCGCAAGTTGATTGCGGGTCCCTCGGTGTTTATCTGCGACGAGTGCATCGAACTCTGCAACGACATCATTCGCGAGGAAACCAGCGGCGATGCTGCTGCCAAGGGTAACCGCTCGGACCTTCCCGTACCGTCCGAGATCCGCTCGATCCTAGACCAGTACGTCATCGGACAGGACCAGGCGAAGAAGATTCTCTCAGTGGCCGTCTACAACCACTACAAGCGCCTGAAGACCGTCTCCAAGAAAGATGATGTCGAGCTCTCCAAGAGCAACATCTTGCTGGTCGGGCCCACCGGCTCCGGCAAGACTCTGCTCGCCCAAACGCTGGCGCGTTTGCTCAACGTGCCCTTTGTGATGGCAGACGCTACCACGCTCACCGAGGCGGGCTATGTGGGCGAAGATGTGGAAAACATCATCCAGAAGCTCCTGCAGAAATGCGACTACGACGTGGACAAGGCCCAGCGAGGCATTGTCTACATCGACGAGATCGACAAGATCTCTCGCAAGTCCGATAACCCCTCCATCACCCGAGACGTATCGGGCGAGGGCGTCCAGCAGGCGCTGCTCAAGCTCATTGAGGGCACGATTGCTTCGGTCCCGCCGCAGGGCGGCCGCAAGCACCCCAACCAGGAGTTCGTACAGGTAGATACCACGAACATCCTGTTCATCTGTGGCGGGGCCTTCGATGGACTGGACAAGATCATCCGTTCACGATCGGAGAGGGGCGGCATCGGCTTCGGCGCGGAGGTGAAGAGCCGCGACAACCGCAAGGATATCTCGGCGGTCCTTCGCAACGTGGAGCCCGAGGATCTCATCAAGTACGGCCTGATCCCCGAGTTCGTGGGACGGCTGCCGGTGGTTGCCACGCTCGAAGAACTCGACGAGAAAGCCCTCATCCAGATCCTTACCGAACCAAAGAATGCCCTGATCAAGCAGTATCAGCGGATGTTTCAGATGGAGGGCGTAGAACTGGAGATCCGCGACGACGCGCTATTGGCGATCTCACGCAAGGCGCTTCAGCGCAAGACCGGGGCCCGTGGGCTGCGCTCCATTCTCGAGCACGTGTTGCTTGACACGATGTTCGACCTCCCCTCCATCAAGAATGTGCAAAAGGCCGTCATCGACGAGGGCACGATCACCGGCGACGTAAAGCCGATCCTGATTTATTCGGATCAGCCCAAGGTCGCGGGCTCCGCATGATCCACCGGCCAGGCGGTTCGATAGGGTGGGCGCCCTTCCGGGGCGCGTCGTCGGGGTCGTGGGTGTGTATGTCGCTTCCGGGTAGGTTGAAATGTGGTCTTCGACGCCCAATGTCCCCAAGGTAACGAGAATACATCCGAGGTGAGTTCCATGAGCCAGTTTCCACAAGCCGCCGAGAACCTGCTTTCGTTGCCGCTACTGCCGCTGCGCGACGTGGTAGTGTTCCCGCACATGGTGATTCCCCTGTTCGTGGGGCGCCCAAAGTCCATCAAGGCTCTGGAGAGCGCCATGGAGGCGGGCAAGAGCATCCTGCTGGTGGCGCAGAAGTCCGCAGCCAAGGACGAACCGGGCGAGGAGGACCTTTATCACGTTGGCAGCGTCGCCAACATTCTGCAGATGCTCAAGCTTCCCGATGGCACCGTCAAGGTTCTGGTGGAAGGTGTGCAACGCGCCAATGTCCTCCACGTGGAGGACTTGCACACGCATTTCTCCGCCGAGGCGGCTGCGGTGCCGCAAGACGCGCTTTCCGCCGAGCAGAGGCATGAGAGCGAGGCCATGCGGCGCGCCATGATTGCCCAGTTCGACCAGTACGTGAAGCTCAACAAGAAGATCCCGCCCGAGATCCTCACATCCCTGGCGGGCATCGATGAGGCCGGGCGGCTGGCCGACACGATTGCGGCACACCTGCCACTCAAGCTCGAGCAGAAGCAGGCGGTTCTGGAAATGATCGACGTGCGCCGCCGGCTCGAACACCTTCTGTCATTGCTGGAGGCTGAGCTGGACATTCTCCAGGTCGAGAAGCGGATTCGCGGACGCGTGAAGCGCCAGATGGAGAAGAGCCAACGCGAGTACTACCTGAACGAGCAAGTTAAGGCAATCCAGAAGGAGCTTGGCGATCTGGACGAGGGCCAGGATCTCGATGAAATGGAGAAGCGTATCAAGGGCGCGCAGATGCCCAAGGAGGCACGTGCCAAGGCCGAGGCGGAACTGAAGAAACTGCGCCTGATGTCGCCCATGTCGGCCGAGGCGACGGTGGTGCGCAACTATATCGACGCCCTGGTGGGTTTGCCGTGGAAGAAGAAGAGCAAGATATCTCGGGATCTCGCAGCCGCAGAGACTGTGCTCGAACAGGATCACTACGGCCTGGAGAAGGTCAAGGAGAGGATCCTGGAGTATCTGGCCGTGCAGCAGCGGGTCGACAAGGTCAAGGCGCCGATCCTTTGCCTAGTGGGGCCGCCTGGGGTTGGCAAGACCTCCCTGGGGCAGTCCATCGCCCGCGCCACCAACCGCAAGTTCGTGCGCATGTCACTTGGCGGGGTACGTGATGAGGCGGAGGTCCGCGGCCATCGGCGCACCTACATAGGGTCCATGCCAGGCAAGATCCTGCAGAACATGACTAAGGTGGGCGTGCGCAACCCGCTTTTCCTTCTTGACGAAGTGGACAAGATGGGCATGGATTTCCGCGGCGACCCGGCGTCGGCGCTGCTCGAAGTCTTGGACCCGGAGCAGAACCACACCTTCGTGGATCACTACGTGGAGGTGGACTACGATCTGTCCGACGTGATGTTCGTGGCTACCGCGAACACGATGAATATTCCAGCCCCTCTGCTCGACCGCATGGAAGTTATTCGCCTGTCCGGCTACACGGAGGACGAGAAGGTGAACATCGCCATGCGCTACCTGCTTCCCAAGCAGATGAAGAACCACGGGCTCAAGGAACATGAGTGCAACGTTTCGGAGAGCGCGATCCGCGACATCATTCGCTACTACACCCGCGAGGCGGGCGTGCGGGCCCTGGAGCGCGAGATCTCCAAGATATCCCGCAAGGTGGTCAAGTCGCTCCTGCTCAAGAAGCGCGAGTCCGCGCTCCAGGTCACTGCGCGCAACCTAGACAAGTTCCTTGGCGTGCGCCGCTACACCTTTGGGATGGCAGAAAAGCAGAACCAGGTGGGGCAGGTAACCGGTCTTGCGTGGACCGAGGTGGGCGGGGAGCTTCTCACCATCGAAAGCGCGGTGATGCCAGGGAAGGGAAAGATGGTCACCACCGGCAAGCTGGGTGAGGTCATGCAGGAATCCATTCAGGCCGCCCTCACGGTGGTGCGCAGCCGGTCCCAGAAGCTCGGCGTCAAGGAAGATTTCTATCAGAGCAGCGATATCCACATTCACCTGCCGGAGGGCGCCACGCCGAAGGATGGTCCGAGCGCGGGCATCGCCATCTGCACGGCCATGGTTTCCCTGCTCACCGGCATCCCGGTGCGGGCCGATGTAGCCATGACCGGAGAGATTACGTTGCGGGGCGAAGTGCTGCCCATCGGTGGGCTGAAGGAAAAGCTGCTGGCAGCCACCCGTGGTGGAATCAAGCTCGTGCTGATCCCCGAGGAGAATGCCAAGGACCTGGCCGAGATCCCGGACAACATCAAGAACCGGCTCGACATCCATCCGGTGAAGTGGATCGATCAGGTGCTGGAACTTGCCCTCGAGCGGATGCCGCAGCCCCTACCGGATAAGCCCGAGACGGCAGCAGTAGCGCCGCTGCCCGTTGAACCGACCGCGCCGGCGGCTAACGCCATCAAGCACTGAGTCGGGTGCTGGTCACGACAGGCTCGTGGTTCGGGGCTCGGGGCTCGCTGGCGGCCCCCTTTCCTTGACACGTTTTCTGGCAACAGGATATATAAAGGTGCTCTGTACGAGGCGTAGATGTGGCTTGGTGGGGTTCTTGGCTTTGCCCGGGACGTACCTGTGAGTGCACTTCTGCGCCACCGGGACTCGAGGGTTTGGGCATGTGCGCTCGCCACGTTTTCCATTGCCTTACCAACTTGCTTGACGAAAAGACAGGGGTGATCCAGTGAACAAGCTCGAACTCATCGACGCTATCGCAAAGCACGCAGACATTTCAAAGGCCGCGGCTGGAAGGGCGCTCGATGCGACCGTTTCCTCCATCAAGACCGCGCTTCGCAAGGGCGGAACCGTCACGCTTGTGGGCTTTGGGTCGTTTTATGTGGGCAAGCGTGCAGCACGCAGCGGGCGTAACCCGCGCACCGGCGCGGCTATCAAGATAAAGGCTGCAAAGGTGCCCAAGTTTCGCGCTGGAAAGGCCTTGAAGGACGCGCTAAAATAGCGCTCTTCATGATGAGGTGATGTAATTATATTCTTGCCAGTGGAAGGTCTGAGGCACCCTTTCCTGGGTGCTTAGCTCAGCTGGTAGAGCGTCGCCCTTACAAGGCGAATGTCGGCGGTTCGATCCCGTCAGCACCCACCAGTTACAGGTAGCTAGGTTGTGGTTCCGCGAATGTCGCGGAGGCCATGGATGCACGGAGTGGTAGTTCAGTTGGTTAGAATACCGGCCTGTCACGCCGGGGGTCGCGGGTTCGAGTCCCGTCCACTCCGCCAATCAATGCGAGGAAGGCGAACGCCAGTTCGCCTTTTTCGTTGGTGGTCCCGCCGTCCGGGGCACTCCGCGCAATCCCCGGGTCCTCACTGTTGCAGCTTTCCGGGGAAACCTTCACGCCATGTTCGATTGGGTTAACAAGCACAAGCGTTGGCTGCAGCTGGTTCTGCTCTTGCTGATCGTGCCGACTTTCGCCATGTTTGGCGTGTATGACTATTTTGTGGGCACGGGCAGCGGCGCTCCCGTAGCAAAAGTAGCCGGCACGCGCATCTCCACCCAGGACTTCGAGGCCGCCCTGCGCGAGCGGCAGGACCAGTTGCGTCTGATGATGCAGGGAAAAGCAGATGAGGCCATCCTGAACAGCAACGAGGTGAGAAATGGCGTGATCAACGCCCTCGTGGAAAACCGCGCCATGCTGGCCCATGCCCTAGGTCAAGGAATGACAGCCACCGACGCCCAGCTTGCAGAGGTGATTACCGAGCTTCCCGCGTTCCGGGATCGGGCCACGGGAAAGTTTTCCGAACAGAGCTACCGGGATGTGATCAAGCGCGAGGGTCTTTCCCCGTCCGCTTTCGAAGATCGGATTCGCCGAGATCTCGCTTTATCCCAACTTCGTGACGCCATCACCCGGACGAATTTCGTTACCGCCACCGTTTCCGAGCGGCTCGGCCGCATTCGTGAGCAGCAGCGCGAAGTCAGTCAATGGGTGTTCTCGCCAGCGCGTTATATGGGGGGCGAGCCTCCTGGCGAAGCGGAGCTGACGAAGTTCTACGAAGAGAAGCGTCAGCAGTTCTCCATTCCTGAGCGGGCGAGGGTGGAGTACTTGGTGCTCGGGGCGCAAGCACTTGAGCAGAACGTGGTCGTCACCGCCGAGGAAGTGAAGGTCTTCTACGACGACCGCCTGGACCAGTTCACCAAGCCTGAGGAACGCCGCGCGAGTCATATTCTGCTGGCGGTTACCAAGGACGCCGCTCCGGAGGCCAGGGCTGCCGCCAACGCCAAGGCCGAGGCCGTTTTGCTGGACGCGCGCAAGGCGCCCCAGCGATTCGCCGCGCTGGCCCGCGCCAATTCGCAGGATCCCGGTTCGGCCGCCAGTGGCGGCGACTTGGGCTTCGTGGGACGCGGCGTCATGGTCAAGCCCTTTGAGGACGCTCTGTTCGCGTTGCGAGCGGGTGAAATTGCCGGACCAGTTGAAACCCAGTTCGGCTTTCACATCATCCGGCTTGATGCAATCAAGCCCAAAGAAGTTACGCCGCTGGACAAGGTGCGCGGCGAGATCGAGCAGGAGGTTCGCAAGCCCAAGCTCAGCAAGGTGTTCGCAGAAGCCGTGGAGAATTTCCAGAACCTCGTCTACGACCAAGCTGACAGCCTGAAACCGGCCGCGGAGGCCCTCAAGCTCACTATCCAAACCAGCGACTGGATCACGCGTAATGGCGGCGGCAACGCGCAGCTTTCCAAGCCGGCATTGCTGAGCAAGATCTTTTCCGATGACGCCATCAAGAACAAGCGCAACACCGAAGCGGTGGACATGGGCGACGGGACCTTCGTTGCCGCCCGGGTTTTGGAGCACAAGTCCGCAGACTTCCTGCCCTTCGAGCAGGTGAAGTCCGATATTGTCGTGGTGCTGATGGGGGAGCGGGCTCGCAAGCGCGCCGAGGAAGAGGGGAAAGCTGCCCTGGAGCGGTTGCGCAAGGGTGGCGTCGCGGGTTCGGCTTTCGAGGCGCCTCAACTGGTATCCCTGCAGGCGCCCGGTGCCGTGCTTCCGGAGGCGGCACGCGAGGTGTTCGGCGCCGATGGTGCCAAGCTGCCGGCCTTCGTGGGCACCAAGGCGGCCGACGGGCGCTACGTCATCTATCGGGTCAGCAAGGTGGTCGAGGGCAAGCCGGTGGGTGCGGAGGAGATCAAGGCCCTGCAGAAGCAGATCTCGCAACTGGCCGCCCAGCAGCAGCTCGAGGCGTACACGGCTGCGGTCAAGGCTGGCGCAGGAGTGACTATCGACGCTTCGAAGGTGGAGAGAAAGAGTCCTTGATAGCAGGCGCTACGCCGCCTTGACTTACGGCGGCCCTACTTACTCCAGCGGCGCCAGCGCTGTTGTGCTGAAGCCCGCGTCCACATGCAGTACCTCGCCCGTGATGCCCGCGGCCAACTGGCTAAGCAGAAAGGCCGATGCGTTGCCCACGTCCTCGATGCTCACGTTGCGGCGGAGCGGGGCGGTCTTTTCGTTGAGAGAAAGGATCTTCCCGAAATTGCCGATTCCTGCCGCAGCGAGGGTCTTGATGGGCCCGGCAGAGATGGCGTTCACCCGGATGCCCTGGGGCCCCAGGCTCTGAGCCATGTAGCGCACCGCAGCCTCAAGGCTCGCTTTGGCCAGTCCCATGACGTTGTAATTAGGCAGCGACCGCTCGGCGCCCAGGTAGCTCAGGGTGAGCAAGGCGCCCTGGCGCCCCAGCAGCATGGGACGGGCCGCCTTGGCGAGCGCCGCGAAACTGTAGGCGCTGACGTCGTGGGAGATGCGGAAGGCTTCCCGATTGACACTGTCGAGAAAATCGCCCGACAGGGCCTCCCGGGGCGCAAAGGCGATGGAATGCACCAGGCCGTCCAGACCGTCCCACGCGCTCCCCAGTTGCGCGAACAGCGCCGCGATCTCTTCATCCGAGGCCACGTCGCAGCCGAACACCAGCGAGGTGCCGAACTCGGCAGCCAGGTCCATCACCCGCTCGCGTACCCTCTCGCCCTGGTAGGTGAAGGCCAATTCGGCGCCCTCGCGGCGTGCCGCCCGGGCAATGCCGTAGGCGATGGACCGGTTACTGAGCATGCCGGTGATCAGGATCTTCTTGTCCTGCAGGAAGCCCATTCGTTTTCCTCGCGTGAATAAGGCGACTATTATAGGTGCCGCCGCCTGTGGTTCCGTCGCGCGGCGCCCCGGTCGTTCCACCTGTCCCACCCACAACCAATGCGCGGCACGATCTCCTCCCCCGCCCTCGTTGCCTCGAGGCTGATTGCCGCCTGCATAGCGGGGATTGTGCTGGGCGGCTGCGATCACCCCTGGAACGATCCCTACCCGCCCGCCGAGCGGGGCAGCAACACCTTGTACTCTTCCTTCACGGAGCGGCCCAAGCATCTAGACCCGGTGCAGTCCTACAGCTCCAATGAAATCGTGTTCACGGCGCAGATCTACACCCCGCCCCTGCAATACCACTACCTGCGCCGGCCCTTCGCGCTAATGCCCTTCGCCGCCGCCGCGCTGCCGGAGGTGCGCTACCTGGATGCACAGGGGCGGGACCTGGGCGCTGGTGCGCCCGCGGAGCGCATCGCCTTCAGTGTCTACGAGGTAAGGCTGCGCCCGGACCTGCGCTACCAGCCCCACCCGGCCTTCGCGGTGCGCGCCGATGGCACCCCCCGTTACGTACCCATCGCTGACGTCGAGGCGGGGCGGCTGCGCTCGCCCATGGAACTGGCCGAACAGGGCGCTCGTGCCGTGCGAGCGGAGGACTTCGTTTACCAGATCAAGCGGCTGGCCCACCCGAAGCTGCACTCGCCCATATTCGGCCTGATGAGCGACTACATCGTTGGCCTAAAGGAGTATGGCAACACCCTCAAGCACGCTCAGGAAGAACTCGACCGTACCGCCGGCCGCGGTGCCTGGCTCGACTTGCGCCGCTTCCCCCTGGAGGGGGTGGAGGTGGTGGATGAACTCACCTACCGGGTCATGCTCAAGGGCCGCTACCCGCAGTTCATCTACTGGCTTGCCATGCCGTTCTTTGCGCCGCTGCCATTCGAGGCGGAGCGCTTCTACGCCCAGCCGGTGCTGGCGGCGCGCAATGTCACGCTCGACTGGTTCCCCGTGGGTGCGGGGCCCTACATGTTGGTGGTCAACGATCCCAACCGGCGCATGGTTCTGGAGCGAAACCCAAACTTCTTCGGCGAAACCTACCCCGCCGACGGCGAGGCCGCCGACGGCGAGGCTGGGCTGCTGGCCGATGCCGGCAAGCCGATCCCCTTCATCGACCGCGCCATCTTCAGCATGGAGAAGGAGGCGATCCCCTACTGGAACAAGTTCCTGCAGGGCTGGTACGACGCCTCGGGCATCACCTCCGATGCCTTCGACCAGGCGGTGCAGGTGGGCAGTAGCGGACAGGTGACGCTCACCGAGGAAATGCAGGCCAAGGGCATCCAGCTCAGGACGGCGGTGGCGCCATCCACCTTCTACATGGGCTTCAACATGCTCGACTCGGTAGTGGGCGGCGAGTCGGAGCGGGCGCGCAAGTTGCGCCACGCTATCTCCATCGCCGTGGACTACGAGGAATACATCGCCATTTTCGCCAACGGGCGCGGCATTCCGGCCATGGGGCCGCTGCCGCCAGGCATCTTCGGGTATCGCGAGGGCGAGGCGGGTATCAACCCCGTGGTGTATGAATGGGTGCAGGGAGCGGCCCGGCGCAAGCCCATCGAGGCGGCGCGGCGGCTGCTGGCCGAGGCCGGTTATCCAGGCGGCATGGATGCGGCCACTGGCGCGCCGCTCACCCTCTACCTGGACAGCACCGCCCGCGGGCCCGATGACAAGGCGCGGCTGGACTGGCTGCGCAAGCAGTTCGGCAAGCTCGATATCAACCTGGTGGTGCGCGCCACCGACTACAACCGCTTTCAGGAGAAGATTCGCAAGGGCAATGCCCAGATCTTCCAGTGGGGCTGGAACGCCGACTATCCCGACCCGGAGAATTTCCTGTTCCTGCTGCACGGCGCCCAGGCCAAGGTGGAGGCCCAGGGCGAGAACGCAGCCAACTGGAAGAACCCGGCCTTCGACCGGCTGTTCGAGCGCATGAAGGCCATGGACAACGGCCCCGAGCGTCAGGCCATCATTGACGAGATGGCCGACATCGCGCGCCGCGACGCCCCCTGGCTGTGGGGCCTGCATCCCAAGGAATACGGACTGGCCCACGGCTGGGTGGGCAACCGCAAGCCCAACCAGATCGCCAACAACCTCCTCAAGTACCAGCGCATCGACACAGCGAAGCGCGAGGCGCAGCGTGCCGCCTGGAACCGCCCCGTGCTCTGGCCGCTGGTGGCCGGTGCGCTGGCGCTGGCTGCGGTGGCGCTGCCCGCTGTGGCCTACTGGCGGCGGCGCGAGCGGCGCATCGAGCGCCTTGCCGCAGTCGGCGGGAGCTGATTAGCCATGCTCGGCTACCTGGTGCGGCGCCTGTTCTACGCCATTCCGATTCTCATCGGCGTAAATCTGCTCACCTTCGCCCTGTTCTTCGTGGTCAACACGCCCGATGACATGGCGCGCATGCAGTTGGGCATGAAGCGTGTAACGCCCGAGGCCATCGAGCGCTGGAAGCGCGAGCGCGGCTATGACCGGCCGGTGCTCTGGAACAACGCGGCTCAGGGCACGGCGAAGGCCACTGACACCATTTTCTTTGACCACTCGGTGAAGCTGTTCGCCTTCGAGTTCGGCAAGGCCGAGTCCGACGGGCGCGACATCCTGGAGGAGATTGGCCGCCGCATGGGTCCGAGCCTGGCCATCGCCCTGCCGGTGTTCCTGGTGGGGCTGGCGGCCTACGTGAGCTTCGCGTTGCTGATGGCGCTGTTCCGGGCCACGGCCTTGGACTTCGCTGGCGTGGTGTTGTGCGTGGTGGCCATGTCCATCTCGGGCATGTTCTATATCATCGGCGGCCAGTATCTGGTGAGCAAGTTGTGGAACCTGGTGCCCATCTCGGGCTTCGCTGAAGGGCTGGCGGCGTGGCGTTTCATGGTGCTGCCCGTGGCCGTGGCACTGGTGGCGGGCTTCGGCGAAAGCAGCCGCTGGTACCGCACCATCTTTCTCGAGGAGATGGGGCGCGACTACGTGCGCACCGCCCGGGCCCGGGGCTTGAGCGAGGCGCGGGTGATGGTCCGCCATGTGCTGCGCAACGCGCTCATTCCCATCCTCACCGGGGTGGTGGTGGTGATCCCGTCGCTGTTCCTGGGCAGCCTGGTGATGGAATCGTTCTTCGGCATCCCCGGGCTGGGCAGCTACACCATCGACGCCATCAATGCCCAGGACTTCGCGGTGGTTCGCAGCATGGTGTTCCTGGGTTCGGTGCTGTACATCGTCGGGCTGGTGCTCACCGACCTGTCCTACACGATGGTGGACCCGCGCATCCGGTTTGAATGATGCCTCTCCTGCCCGTCATTCTCTGGACCGATGCGCTGGTGTTCGCGCTGCTCGCCTGTGTGGCGGCGTTCGCGTGGATGACGGTCTCGCGCGAGCACCTGCGCGCTCCCTGGCGCAAGGTGGCTCGGTCCACCAGCGGCATGGTGGCTGCCACGGTGCTGGCCTGTTTCGTGGCCGTGGGGCTGCTCGACTGCCTGCACTTCCGCAGCGCGCTGCCTCCCGAGCCCGGAATTGCGGGGCAGCGCTGGTCGCCGGAGGTGTTATCCGCCCTCGATGCCCTGGCGGCACCGCTGCGCCAGCGCCAGGAGCGCACCTTTTCCGCGCCCTTCGCCGCCTACGGCCACTCGAAGGAATCGGTCACCCGGTCCGACGGCACCATGGCGCGGGAGTACCCGCGCCTGAAGCACGGCGGCGCGCACCTGAAGGACCCGGCCCGCGACCGCGGCGCCGACATCGCCGCCAGCGCGCTGCGCGGTGCGGCCGCCGCGGCGCTTGCCTGGGTGCTGTTCGCCTCGCTGCTCACCGGCGTGGTGGCGGCGGCACGTGGCCGCAGCTTTGCGGAGGTGTCGGGGGCCGCGTGGCGCGGAGAACTGGACGTGCCCCTGCGCGCCGTGCTGGTCACCGCCGCCGTCATCCTTCTGGCGGCGGGGCCGCTGATGGTGCTTTCGGGCCGCTACCACGTGTTTGGCACCGACAAGGTGGGCCAGGACGTGCTCTACCTGGCCCTCAAGAGCATCCGCACCGGCCTGGTGATCGGCACCGTCACCACTCTGGTGATGCTGCCCTTCGCCCTGGCGCTAGGGTTGATGGCGGGCTACTTCAGGGGCTGGGTGGACGACGTCATCCAGTATCTCTACACCACCCTCAGTTCCATTCCGGGCGTGCTCCTGATCGCAGCTGCGGTGCTGATGATGCAGGTCTATATGGATGCCCGGCCGGAAACCTTTGACTCGGTCACGCGGCGAGCCGACTTCCGGCTGTTGTTCCTGTGCGTGATTCTCGGCGTCACCAGCTGGACGGGCCTGTGCCGCCTGCTGCGCGGCGAGACGCTCAAGCTGCGCGAGCTGGAGTTCGTGCAGGCGGCGCGAGCCTTTGGCGTGGGGCCGTGGCGCATTCTCGCCCGGCACGTGCTGCCCAATGTGCTGCACATCGTGATCATCTCCACGGTGCTGGGGTTCAGTTCGCTGGTGCTGGCCGAGGCGGTGCTCTCCTACGTGGGGGTGGGCGTGGACCCGGCCATGAACAGCTTCGGCACCATGATCAACGCGGCGCGCCTGGAACTCGCCCGCGAGCCGGTGGTGTGGTGGTCCCTGGGGGCGGCCTTCGGCTTCATGCTGATGCTGGTGCTGGCGGCCAACCTGTTCGCCGACGCGGTGCGCGATGCCCTGGACCCGCGGGTGCGCGCCGACTTCGTGCGCGCCTCGGCGTGGCGCGAGCTCGCCGCCCGTGCGGCGGCCCGCGCACAGCGCACCCCGGGGATATCCCCGTGAGCGCGCCGCTGCTGGAAATCCGCGACCTGCGTACCTGGATCGCCGCTGGCGACCGGGTGATCCGGGCCGTGGACGGCGTCTCCCTGTCGCTCGATCGCGGCGAGACCTTCGCACTGCTGGGCGAGTCGGGCAGCGGCAAGTCGCTCACGGCGCTGTCGGTGATGCGCCTGCTGCCCGACGCCGGCCGCGTGGTGGGCGGCGAAGTACGCCTGGAGGGCACGGACCTGCTGGCGCTGCCGGAGCGCGCCATGCGCGACGTGCGCGGCCGGCGCATCGGCATGATCTTTCAGGAGCCGGGGTCGAGTCTCGACCCCGTCATGACCGCGGGTGATCAGGTGCGCGAAGTGCTCGACCGCCACCTGGGCCTGCGCGGCAGCGCCGCCGACCGGCGCGTGCTCGAGTTGTTCGAGGCAGTGGGCATCCCCGACCCGCGCCGGCGCATGGACGAGTATCCTTTCCAGCTCTCCGGTGGCCTCAAGCAGCGCGTCATGATCGCTGGCGCACTCGCCTGCGAGCCGGAGCTGCTGATCGCCGATGAGCCCACCACCGCCCTGGACGTGACCATCCAGGCTCAGGTGCTGGGGCTGTTGCGCGAGCTTCAGCAGCGCACCGGCATGGCTGTGCTGCTGATCACCCATGATCTGGGCGTGGTGGCCGAGATGGCCCATCGCGTGGCCGTGATCTACGCTGGCGAACTGGTGGAGACCGCTCCGCGCGAGCGGCTGTTCGCCGCGCCGGCCCACCCTTACACGCGCAAGCTGTTCGCCTCTGTTCCGGGGCGGCATCTGCGTGATGCCCCGCTGGCGGCCATTGGAGGCCAGGTGCCGCCGCTGTGGCGCGAGTTTTCCGGGTGCCGTTTCGCCGAGCGCTGCGAGCGTGCCTTCGAGGCGTGCAGCAGCACCCCGCCCGCCATGGTCCAGTTGGAGGGCGGCCAGGCAGCGCGCTGCCACCTGCACGCCCCGCGCTTTGCGGGGCGCGCCGCGCCACCCAAGGCCACGATGTCGGCGGCGACAGTGGCGGCGCAGCAGCCGGTGGCGTCGGGCCCGTTGCTGGAGGCGCGCGATCTTGCCGTGCACTTCCCCATCCGCCGCGGGGTGCTCAAGCGGGTGGTGGGTCAGGTGCGCGCGGTGGACGGCCTGTCGCTGGAGTTGCACGCTGGGCGCACTCTGGCGCTGGTGGGGGAATCGGGCTGCGGCAAGACCACTGCTGGAAAGGCCATGGCGCGCCTGCTGGAACCCACGCAGGGGCGGGTGCTGCTGCGGGGAGAGGACCTTACCGCCCTGCGCGGCATGGCGTTGCGCACCCGGCGGCGCGATTTCCAGATCATCTTCCAGGATCCCTTCGCCTCCCTCAACCCGCGCATGCGGCTGGCAGAGATCGTTACCGAGGGCATGCAGGCGCTGGGGGTGGGCGGCGATGCGGCCGCACGGGAACGCCGCGTGGATGAACTGCTCGATCAGGTGGGCTTGAGTACCGACATGCGTCACCGGTATCCCCACGAACTGTCGGGAGGGCAGCGGCAGCGCATTGCCATCGCCCGCGCCCTGGCAGTGGAGCCAAAGATCCTGGTCTGCGACGAGCCCACATCGGCGCTGGACGTGTCGGTGCAGGCGCAGATCCTCAATCTGCTGCGCGACCTGCAGCAGCGCCTCGGGCTGGCTTACCTGTTCATCACCCACAACCTGTCGGTGGTGGAGTTTCTCGCCCACGAGGTGGCGGTGATGTACCTGGGCCGCATCGTCGAGCACGGCGGCGTACGCGAAGTGCTCGAATCACCCCGCCATCCCTACACCCAGGCGCTCCTCGAGGCGGTGCCGCGCCTGGATGGCCAGAGCGGGCGACAGCGTTTGCGCATCGAGGGCGACCTGCCCTCGCCAGCCAGTCCGCCGGCGGGTTGCCACTTCCACCCGCGCTGTTCCCAGGCACGGCCGGGCTGCCGTGAGCGTTACCCGGAGACCGTTACCTTGTTCCCCGGTCACTGGGTGCGGTGCGTGCTGGCAAGCCCCGCGGATTCGTGAAGTACGGCTCGGCTAAAGAGGCGATCCGGCGCGTTTTGTTCGGGCACAACGCCCGATTCACTTGGCTGCGGCGAGGTGCGGGCGCGCTCCGGCCGGTCGCGAGGGCGAATTGGGTTTCGTGCGTGGATTGCGCGCCGCCGGCTTGGCTGCCTTGCCAGCGTTCGAGCGGTGGGCGGCCCGCGCGTGCTTGGGCGCAGGCGGCACCAGGGAGATGCGCTGGCCAGGCCTCGGCTTGCCACCTTTGAGATGATTCCAGCGGGCAAGATCCGAGGCGTTCAGGCCGAAGTCGGCAGAGATGGGGGGTAGCGTCTCGCCGCGTCGTACCTTGTGGAATCGCGGAGCCGAGTCCATGAAGGCGGGCTGGCGCGACAGTGCCGTGTAGGCGAGATCCACTTCCGAGGCTTGCGAGGCGCCGGGCGTAGGCACCAGCAGCGCCTGACCCGCCCGCAGGTGGCGGCGCGCACCAATGCCGTTCACCTGGCGCAGGGTGGCCGGCGCCAGACCGAAGCGTGAGGCGACCGATTCCAGAGTCTCCCCCGGGCGCAGCGAGTGTACCCGCCACGTTACCAGCGGATCGTCATTGGACTCGAGGTTGGCATGGAACACTTCGGCGCGGTCCACCGGCAGCAGCACGCTGGCGCCACCCGCCGGGGTGATCACGGGGCGGTTGTGGGCCGGGTTGAGGGACCGGAACTCTTCCACCTCCATTTCCGCCAGCGCCGCAGCGCGCTTCACATCCATGTGGGCGGGCAGCGTCACGCGGGTGAAATAAGGCTGGTTGGGAATGTCTTCGAGACTGAGGCTGTAGCGTGCCGGGTCGGCCACGATGTTCTTCACAGCTTGCAGCTTGGGCACGTAGTTGGCCGTTTCGGCGGGCATGCGCAGGTCCACGTAGCCCGTCGGTTTTTGCAGGCGCCGGTTCCTTTCGATCGCGCGCGAGACCGCGCCTTCGCCCCAGTTGTAGGCGGCCAGGGCCAGTTGCCAGTCGCCGAAGTCGGAGTAGAGTTTTTGCAGGTAATCGAGCGCCGCCCGGGTGGCGGCCATGACATCGCGCCGTCCGTCATACCACCAGTTCTGCTCCAGGCCGTAGTGCCGGCCCGTGGCGGGGATGAACTGCCACATGCCCGCGGCGTGGGCGCGCGAGTAGGCCCCGGGGTTGTAGGCGCTTTCGATCATGGGCAGCAGCGCCAGGTCTACCGGCATGCCGCGCTTTTCGAGCTCTTCCACCACGAAGAACAGATAGCGGCGGCTGCGCTCCACCATGCGCGCCACATAGGCGGGGCGGTTCAGGTACCAGGCCTCGTGGCGGCGTACGGCCGCCGTGTCAAGTTCCGGAATGGCGTAGCCGGCGCGGATGCGCGCCCACAGGCTGTTGCGCGAAGCGTTCTCGCCTGCGGCGGCATACTCCGTGTCGGCCAGCGGAACGCTCCCGGGGGCGGAACCCGCGTCACGCACCACTACGCCTGCGGCTGCGGCGCTCTCTGGAAGGAGGGGTCGCACACCCGAGCCAGAGCGTTCGGCTTCCAGAGGAAGGAGGGAATGCACGGTGACACTGTCCGTCGTAGCTGGCGGCACAGCTCCGGAGCCGGAGCGAACCTGCTTATCGAGCGGGACGCCAACCCGGTGAAGGTTGTTTGGAGCAGGAGCCGCTTCGGCAACCCGCACCGCAAACGCTTCGACTGTGCCGCGCGATGCGGCGCTACCGTGCTGCGACTCGCGCGATGCGAATGCGGCGGTTGCCTGCTCCGAAAAGCCTGATGGAACACCCCCTGGCGGGAGCGGTGCCGCGGCCACCCAGCTCCCGGCTGCCAGGACACCGAAAAGGAGACTGCCTCTGAAAGAGGCCGTGGTCATGCTTGAAAAGTAGGCCTTTATGCGCATGAGGTAGCGTAAACAGGCCATTGATTTCAGTCAATTATGTTCGCTCACTCCCGCCGTCTTGGACCCGTGAAGGCGCCCTCTGCGCCAAGGCTCTGTGCGCATATGCCCGGGTTGCCGCGAGGGCGGCTCCTGCAACAAGCGCAGACAGGGCAGTCAAGACTGGTTTTTCCAGTCCCGCAGCACCCTGAATACTTCCACCTCGTCGTGGATAGCGTGCCCCGTGCGGCGCTCGGCTGCCGCGCGTACCGCGGGAACGCCGGTACGCAGGAACGGGTTGACAAGCCGCTCCTCGCCCATGAGCGAGGGCAACGAAGGCAGGCCCTGGCGTGTGAGCGCATCTACCTGCTCGCGCCTTGCTGCAAGGGCGGCGTTGCCGGGCTCCACCATGGTGGCAAAGCGGATGTTGGCGGCGGTGTACTCGTGGCCGCAGAAGACCTGCGTGTGATCTGGGAGCGCAGCGAGTTTTGCAAGCGAGGCGTGCATCTGCGCGGGCGTGCCCTCGAACAGCCGGCCGCACCCCGCGGAGAACAGCGTGTCTCCGCAGAACAGACAGCCGGGGCCCGCGAAGGCGATGTGGCCTGCTGTGTGGCCCGGAATGTCCAGCACCTCGAAGTCCAGTGCAAGTTCGGGCACCGTGACACGATCGCCGCCGCGCACGGGCACGCTCAGCGCCTCGATACGTTCGGCTGCGGGCCCGATGACCGGTACGCTATACTCGATCGCGAGTCTTGCGCAGCCCCCTACGTGATCGGCATGGTGATGAGTGCACAGCACCGCACAGAGCTTCAGTCCGCCCGCGCGCACGAATTCGACGACAGGTGCCGCGTCACCTGGATCCACCACGGCCGCGTGCGTGCCGTCGTGCAGGCACCATATGTAGTTGTCGCGGAAGGCCCGCAGAGGAACGATCTTGGTCGTCATGACCTGTCGAGTGTCAAGTGCAATCGATCCCCGTGTCAATTGAAGCCGGCGCGGTTTCCGGACTGGCGCAATGGTTCCATACGCCGCTGGGCGCGTATCTGCTGCAGCATGAATTCGCCTGGTTCGATACGGAAGTGAGCGACGTCTTCGGCTTCAATGCCCTTCAGGTGGGTCTGCCGGAGTTCGACTTCCTGCGGGCCAATCGCATGCCGTTGCACGCCTGCCTTGGCGTCGACGGGCCGGTGCGCGTTCGCGCCGACGCCTGCGAAATGCCCTTTTCCTCAGGCGGAGTGGACCTCGTGGTGCTGCCGCACGCACTGGAGTTCAGCCACAACCCTCATCAACTGTTGCGCGAGGTGCAGCGGGTGCTCCGGCCGGAGGGAAGAGTGGTGATTTCGGCCTTCAATCCCTGGAGCCTGTGGGGGCTGGCCCGCGTGGCGCGCGCTCGAAGCGAGCGCTACCCCTGGTGCGGTCAGTTCGTGGCGCTGCCGCGCATCAAGGACTGGCTCGCGTTGCTCGGCTTCGAGGTGGCGGCAGGACGCATGACCGCCTACGTTCCGCCGTGTCGCGGCGAGCGCTGGCTGGCACGCTGCGGCTTCATGGAGGCGGCCGGCGATCGCTGGTGGCCCTTTGCCGGAGGGGTCTACTTCCTGCACGGCGTCAAGCGCGTGAATGGCGTGCGCCTCATCACGCCGCGCTGGCGCATGGCATCCTCGCGCAGGCGTCTGCTGTCGCCGGTTCCGCAGCGCATTACCCAGCGCGATGGTGCGTGCCATCGCCGCCATGCAGCTGACTGACCGCCAGATGGTGGAGGCTTTCACCGACGGTGCGTGCAAGGGCAACCCGGGGCCCGGGGGGTGGGGTGTGCTGTTGCGCGAGGCCGGCAACGAGCGCGAGCTGTGCGGGGGCGAGGCCGTCACCACCAACAATCGCATGGAGATGGTGGCTGTCATCCGGGCTCTGGCGGCGCTGCCGGAAGGATCGGCGGTGCGCCTGCACACCGATTCGCAGTACGTGCAAAAGGGCATCACCGAGTGGATCCATGCCTGGAAGCGGCGTGGATGGAAAACCGCCGACAACAAGCCCGTAAAGAACGTCGAGTTGTGGCGCGAGATGGACGCGCTGGCGGCGCGGCACCGGGTGGAGTGGGTCTGGGTCAAGGGCCATGCCGGCCACGACGGCAACGAGCGCGCCGACCGGCTTGCCAACCGCGGCGTGGCAACCACCGCGCGGGGGAGCTAGCGGCGGTGCGGCAGGTGGTGCTGGACACGGAAACCACAGGCCTCGACCCCGCGCTGGGCCACCGGGTCATCGAACTGGCCGGGGTGGAACTGGTGAACCGCCGCCTCACGGGCCGCACCTTCCACCGCTATCTCAATCCCCAGAGGCCCAGCGACCCCGGCGCGCTGGAAGTGCACGGCCTCACCGAGGAATTCCTCTCGGACAAGCCGTTGTTCGGCGATGTGGCGGAGGAGTTTCTCGAGTTCGTGCGGGAGGCGCAGCTGGTCATTCACAACGCGCCCTTCGACACCGCATTCCTCGATGCGGAGTTGCGGCGTCTCGATCTGCCGGGCATCGCCCGGCACGCCAGCGCGGTGCTCGACACGCTGCGCCTGGCCAAGGAGCTTCACCCCGGCAAGCGCAACAGTCTCGACGCGCTGTGCGAGCGTTACGGCGTGGACCACTCTGCACGCACTTTGCACGGCGCGCTTCTGGACGCCCGCCTGCTGGCCGAGGCCTATCTTGCCATGACCCGCGGCCAGGACACCCTCGCCATGGATTTAGGCGCCGAATCCGCCGTAAGCGGTACGGGACTGGCCGACGCGGGCCCCCTTACCCTGGTCGTTCTGCGTGCCGGTGACGTCGAGCGCGAGGCCCACGAGCGCTATCTCGAGGACCTGGACAAGGCCTCCAGGGGACAGTGTCTGTGGAAAACCCTGGCGGCGTCGGGCGCCACCAGCTCACCCCCTCAGGGCAGCACGCGAACCGATTCCACCAGTTCTAGCGTGTAGGCCTTGCTCCAGTCCGTGGCGGGCTTCGCCAGCCCGGCGGACGACATGAAGCCCCACGTCTGCTTCCAGCGCGCGTCGGTCATGGTGAGGATGCCGCGGGTGGCCGCGTCACCGCCCGTCACCAGCCCGAAGGACTTCATGCGCGCCACGCCATAGGCGAGCATGGCTTCGTCCATCTCAGGGTTTGCCCTGCGTACCAGCGCGTTGCCGGGCACCGGGTTGGCCAGGTAGCTTTTCCAGCCCTCGGCGGTGGCGCGCAGAAACCGCACGAGCGCATCGCGGCGCTTCTCCAGCACCGCGCGCGTGGTGACGATGGTCTGGGCATAGGGCGGATAGCCCAGGTCTGCCAACAGGAACACCACCGGCTTTACGCCGCCCCGCTCGATGGCGAAGGGCTCCGACGTGGCATAGCCCTGCTGGGCCACCGTGCGGTCCACCAGGAACTGCTGCACGCTGAAAGCGTAGGGTCGCTTCTGCGCGTCGGTGAAGCCGTACTTGGCCTTGAGCCACGGCCAGAAGGTGGTTTCGCTCGCCTGGCCGATGAGCAACGTGCGCGTCTTGAGCTCTTCGATGCGCTGCACGTCCGGGTGGGCGATCAGCGCCGCCGGATCCTTCTGGAAGGTGGCGCCGATGGTGACCACGGGCAGGCCGTTCTCCACGGCGCTGATGGTCTGCAGGTCGTAACCCATCACCGCATCGGCGCGACCGGCCAGCAGCAACTGCATCACGTTTACCTGCGGTCCGCCCATTCGGATCTCCGCGTCAAGGCCGTACTTGCGGTAGGTGCCCTCGGCCAGTGCCTGGTAGAAGCCGCCGTGCTCGGGCTGGGCGAGCCAGTTGGTGATGAACACGAATTTCTCCGACGCCTGGGCGCGGGCGGCGCCCGCCGCCAGCAAGCACAGGCATGCGAGCACAACCTTTGGAAAGCGGGCAGCGGGGAACATGGTGTAGAGCCTCCGGGAATGTCCTGCGATTCTAGGTCAGCCGCGCGCGCTGTCGTGCCAGCGGCGCAGGGCAAGCCACGCGCCCAGGCTGGTGAGACCGTATAGCGCCACGCCCGTGACGGTGATCAGCACCAGTGCCGCGAAGAGCCGCGGAATGTTGAGCTGCAGTCCGGCCATGAGGATCTGGTAGGCCAGCCCCGAGGCCGTACCGCCCGTGCCGGCCACGAACTCCGCCACCACCGCGCCGATCAGCGCCAGGCCGCTGGAGACCCTCAGCCCAGCGAAGAAGTAGGGTAGCGCCGAGGGCACGCGCAGGCGCGCCAGCACCTGCCAGCGGCTGGCTCCGTGCAGGCGGAACAGGTCGAGCAGGCCGGGGTCCACGCTCTTGAGCCCCAGCGTGGTGTTGGACACCATGGGAAACAGCGCCACGATGGTGGCGCAGATCACCAGCGCCGGCAGCGGCTCGCGCACCCAGATGATGATGAGCGGCGCGATGGCCACGATGGGTGTGACCTGCAGCAGCACCGCGTAGGGCAGCAGGCTCGCCTCGATGGCGCGGCTCTGCACGAACAGAAAGGCGAGCGCCACGCCCAACACCACGGCGCAGGCCAGCGCCGCCAGCGCGATGCCCAGCGTCACGGCCAGCGCGCCCAGCAGCAGACCGGCGTCGGTCGCCAGCGTGCGCGCCACCAGCAGCGGCCCGGGCACCAGCCACGGGGGCACGTGGAAAAGGCTCACCGCACCCTGCCAGAGCGCGATCGCCACGCCCCCAACAAGCGCTGGCGCCAGCAGCGTCGCAGCCCGCCGGTTCACTCCGCCCCCGCGCGAGTCATCTCTTGCTGCAGGCGCGCGCAAAGCTGCGCGAAACGCGCACTCACGCGAAACCGGTCGTCGCGCGGCGCGGGTTCGTCCACCGCCAGTTCCGCGGCAATGCGGCCAGGGCGCGGCGACATCACCAGGATGCGCGTGGACAGGAACACTGCCTCGTAGAGGCTGTGGGTGACGAACAGCACGCCCAGCGCGCGCGCCTGCCAGAGCGCCAGCAGGTCGCGGTCCAGGCGGCCCCGGGTGATTTCGTCGAGCGCGCCAAAGGGCTCATCCATAAGAAGCAGGCGCGGCTGTGTAACCAGCGCGCGGGCGATGGAGGCGCGCATCTGCATGCCGCCGGAGCGCTCGCGCGGCAGGGCATCGGCGAGCTCCCACAGGCCTACCCGCTGGAGCGCCTCGGCGACGCGCTCGCACGCCTGCGCTGATGGCATCTTCTCCAGTTCCAGAGGCAGGGCAACGTTGCGCGACACGCTCGCCCAGGGCATAAGCGTGGGGCTCTGGAAAACGAATGCTGGTCGGCAGTCAGCCGCGCGCTCCACGGTGCCACCGGCGGGCGCCAGCAAGCCCGCTGCCAGGCGCAGCAGAGTGCTCTTGCCGCAGCCCGAAGGGCCGATCACGGACACGAATTCCCCGGCCCGCACCGACAGGTTCACGGGCGCGAGGGCGTTCACCCCGTTGGGGTAGGTGAGCGAGACGCCGGACAGGGAGACCAGAGGACCTGGCGGACCGGCCGATGGTAGAGTCACGGCCTAATTCTAGGCGACAGCCGCGACGCACGAAAATCTGGTGGGCGGTACTGGGATCGAACCAGTGACCCCTGCCGTGTGAAGGCAGTGCTCTACCGCTGAGCTAACCGCCCGCCCTTGAGCGGGGCAGGATTACACCACAGGCGGTCAAACGGGGTCAAACTCTGACCGGCGGCGGGTAGAATCGCGGCCTTTTCCCAACGGATGATCCGCATTGTGGCCCATTCCAGCCTCCCTGTTCGAACCCGCTTCGCCCCCAGCCCCACCGGCTATCTGCACATCGGCGGCGCGCGCACCGCCCTGTTCTCCTGGGCCTACGCCCGGAAAAACGGCGGGACATTCGTGCTGCGCATCGAGGACACTGACACAGAGCGCTCCACCGCCGCCTCCACCCAGGCCATCCTGGACGCCATGCAGTGGCTGAACATCGATTACGACGAAGGCCCTTTCTACCAGATGCAGCGGCTCGATCGCTACCGGGAGGTGTGCGAGCGCCTGGTGGCCGAGGGCAAGGCCTACCCGTGCTATGCCTCGAAGGATGAACTCGACGCCATGCGCGAGCAGCAGCGCGCGCGGGGGGACAAGCCGCGCTACGACGGGCGCTGGCGGCCGGAAAATGCCCGCGGGCGTACGCCTCCGGCGGGGGTGCTTCCGGTGATCCGCTTCCGCAACCCGGATGACGGCGTGGTCACGTGGGACGACCTGGTGAAGGGCCCCATCAGCTTCTCCAACGAAGAACTGGACGATCTGGTCATCATGCGTGCCGACGGCGTGCCCACCTACAACTTCGGCGTGGTGGTGGACGACTGTGACATGAATATCACCCACGTGATCCGGGGCGACGACCACGTGAATAACACGCCACGCCAGATCAATATCTACCGCGCGTTGGGCGCGCCGCTTCCCAGCTTCGGCCACGTGCCCATGATCCTGGGCGAGGACGGCGAGCGGCTGTCCAAGCGCCATGGCGCGGTGAGCGTGATGCAGTACCTCGAAAACGGCTACCTGCCCGAGGCGCTGAACAACTTTCTCTCGCGCCTGGGGTGGGCTCACGGCGATGACGAGATCTTCTCCATGAAGCAGTTCGTGGAGTGGTTCGACCTGCGTCACATCTCGCGCAGCCCGGCGCGCTTCAATGCAGAGAAGCTGCTGTGGCGCAACGCCCAGTACCTCAAGGGAGTGGACGAAGCGCGTCTCGCGGCCCTGATGCGACCCTTCCTGGAAAAGGGCGGGTGCGATGCCGCCGGGGGCCCGCCTGGGGAGAGGGTGGTGGCGCTGCTCAAGGAGCGGGTCAGCACCGTTGAAGAACTGGCAGACGCAGCCATGTACTTCTACCGCCGTCTCGAGCCCTCTGTTGCCCTGCGCGATCAACACTACGCGGTGGGTCTGGGTCGTGCCATGGACGAATTGCGCCAACGATTTGCCGATATCGACTGGAATCGCGTCACCATCCAGGAAAGTCTCAAGCAGGTGGCTGCCGCGCACGGCCTGAAGATGCCGAGGCTTGCCATGCCGTTGCGGGTAATCGTCACCGGCGAGGCCCAGCCCCCGGCCATCGATGCGGTTCTGGAGGTGCTCGGACGCGGGGAGACGCTCGCCCGCATGGATGCGGAACGGGCCTGCCTGCCCGATTGAAGCCTCGCGTCACGCCGGCCTCGCTGCTGTTGCCATGGTGGCGGCCGATACCTATAATCCGCGCCTTCGTTCCGGCGGGGGTATAGCTCAGCTGGGAGAGCGCTTGCATGGCATGCAAGAGGTCAGCGGTTCGATCCCGCTTACCTCCACCACCATCGCCGGTGCGCGGAACGAAAATCGAGTTTCACCGGCCTAGCCCGGCTTTTCCGGGTCCCCATCGTCTAGAGGCCTAGGACATCGCCCTTTCACGGCGGTAACCGGGGTTCGAATCCCCGTGGGGACGCCATATGGTTCAAAGTCGTCCGGAGGGGTGCCAGCGAGTACTCTCTTCGGCACCCAAGGCGTCTGTGCACGTCTCCGGACAACGTGCTCCGGGTTGATCCGGAACTGGCGCATGCCAGTGCGTAACCACGAATGCGGCGCTCCGGAGTGCTTCAGTCCTCTTCGTCGTCGTTTTCGTCCTCTTCCTCGTCATCCATCTCGTCGATGGCTTCGAGCTCCGAGTCGATCATGTCGCGGATCTCCAGCAGGAGGTTGCGCAAGGCTTCGTTCTGTTCCTTCAGTTCCTGCTTGGTCATGGCCTGCTCCGTGTTGAGTGCCGGCGCTGCCGGCGGGAGATGGACGCTGATATACGAGACGCGCTCAAGACGCGCCCGATTATAGCGATCAACGCGCGCACCCCATGGCGCGCGCGCGCCGGATCTACTTGCGAAGCATCGGTTGAAGCTTTGCCATCACGGCCGGGGCATCCGGTTCCACCTGGGTCTGGAAGCTGTGCACCGTCCGGCCGTCAGGGGCGATCAGGTACTTGTGAAAATTCCAGCGCGGCGCCTCGTTGGTCGAGGAGGCAAGTTGCCTGAAGAAAGGGTTGGCTCCGTCTCCGGTCACGGAGCTCTTTTCCACCATGGGGAACTGCACTCCGTACGTGCTGCGGCAGAAATCGCCCACCTCGGCGTTGGTCTGCAGTTCCTGGCGGAAGTCGTTGGACGGGAATCCAATCACCACGAGCCCCTTGTCCCGATACTGACGATACAGACTCTCGAGCTTTTCGAACTGGGGCGTGAAGCCGCACCGGCTGGCCGTGTTTACCACCAGGAGCGCCTTGCCCTGATACTGGCACAAGTCGATCGGTTTGCCGTCGAGCCCCTTGAACTGATGGTTAAGCAGGGCAGGACAGTTGGCGGAGGCCGCCAGGGGCACTGCGTAAAGCAGGCTTGCAACGACGATGCGGAGCAGTAGTGTCATTCTGGTTAACCTCGCGAGAAAATGGACTTGAAGCGCAGTTGCGAGGGTCGGGCATACGAAAAGTTCCCGTTCGAGCGGGTGAGATACACTCCGCCCCGCGTCACTGGTTGCGGGTCAGGGGCAGTCAATTGTTTTCCTGGAGGTGGGTCAGCAGCCGGATGGCTGTACGCCCGTAATCTGCTGCGGGACCCGAGGACTGCGCCAGCGCCTGCCGGGTTCAGGCCGCGAGGTGACACCGCCGGGCCGCAGGCTGCTCGCGCATTCTCGGCCATCGCCAGGGGACGCGCCTGGGAAGGAGACCCTATGGGCAGGAAGTCGGACCGCAAGCCCGTCGATGACGACAGCGACAGGAAAAGGAAGCGCAAGGAGCGCGGCCCCGGTGTCGCCGAACTCATGGCGGCCGTACAGGGTTGCCCCCCGTCGACGAGGCTCCATTTCGAATGGGTCGTGGGTAATGGCATCGGCGAGCATGCCGTTCGTGAGGCGCAGCAAGCCCATGGGCGCGCCATGGTTGCGCGGGTGGAACGGGCCGAACGGGCAGCGCGCGCTCCGGCAGATGACTGTCCCAAGGGGTGCAAGGCTGAACCGCTGGTGATCGGGCCGCTGCACGGGCGCCAGCGCTGGCAGATCGATGTTGCAGCCGATCCGCCGCGTGCTTGTACGTGGAGCTGGGTGGGTTACATCGGGCTTTGCGACTGCACGCCAGATCTGGACCGGTGATCGGTATCCGGGACGCTGGGCCGCGCATCCACAGAAACTGTGGATAACGATGTGGACAAACTGTCGGAAAACCGAACTAAGTTGTTGTGGCGGCATGGTTTCGGTTGCATTGCTCGCAAAACAGGCAGGAAAAAAACTTTGTAAAACAAGTGGTTGTGCGATTCTTTCCTCTTGTTGCGGCCCGCTTCTGCGGGCGCCTGCACGGTGGCGCCAAACTCTTGATAACTTTGCGGCAGCGCTTGACAACTCTGACGGTTGCGGCTCTCCGCCGGATGCCGTAGTTCCCGCTAGAGCCTGGTTGGGCGGGCTGTCGTGAGACCCTTGAGGTCAGGGGCTGCTGCGCCCCAGGGCGGCGATAGAATCCGGGCGTCGGCCGCGCGTTGGCTGCCGGCTTCGATATTCAACGGGAGCCCTTCATGACTCGATTCCTCGCCGCTGCAGTGCCGGTTCTCCTGGCCGTCCTTTCGGTTCCGACAGCGCTCGCCGACCGCATCAGCGATATGAGCCGAGCCGACCGCTGCGCCTACAGCGCCCGGATGCAGGTACTGGCCGCGCATTATTCCAATCAGGGAACACCTCGCGCCGAGGTCAAGATTCACTGGCACGGCGACGAGACCGCGAATGAGATTGCCTTCGTGAATCAGCTTCTCGACGAAGGATACGTGGCGTGGGCAGAGGCGCGTGCGCGCCATGGGAAAGACTTCCCCCTCGAACTCTTTGGGGACGCCATCTTCGAGCGCTGCATGCGCGCGGCTGAATCCTAACTGAGGGACGCGTACGGCGCCCGGGACCGAAGCAGCCTCAGGATACGGCCGGCCTCTCCGAGGCGTCGAAGTCAAGCTCCACCCGCGCGCCGTCCGGATCGAAGCAGAACAACTGCCAAGCCCCCGACCCGCTCTGGCGTCGCAGATCGAAAGGCACGCCCGCCGCATCCAGCCGTGCCGTGAGGCCGGCGAGGCCACGGGCCGTGAAGGCCATGTGGTCGATAACGCCGCGCGGGTCAGCCGGCACGGGCCGTCCCGCGATCACGTGCAACACAGCTGAGTCCCCGATGTACAGCCAGGCGCCCGGGAAACCCAGGTCTGGGCGTGGGCCCTCGGACAGGCCAAGCAAGCCCACGTAGAAGTCCAGGCAACGCCGCAGGTCGGCCGTCAGGACCGTGAAATGGTTCATTCCCAGCAGCGTCACGACGGAATTGCGCTACTTGGCTGCCGCGGGCTGCTTGCGCGGGCTGACAGTCACGAACACCGTGGAACCGCCCAGCGTGCCAGGCTCCACTTCCACCGTGGCTGCCCGCTCGCCGCGAATGTAGGTGAGTATCCCGCTCTTGCCTTGCACCGCGGTTACTTCCTGCCATCCGTAGGCGGGCATCTGTTCCTGGAAGAACGCGAATGCCTGTGTGGAATTGAGCTTGACCTCCAGCGACATGCGCCCCAGCCAGGCATCTCCTGAGCCGAGAATCAGAGACCGCTCGGGCTTGATGGAAGTGCCCCCAGGAATGGGCACGTCGGAAACGGGCTGATATGCCGTGGCGGCGGCGGGTTTGGTGTCGGCTTGCTTGCTGCCCGAGGCGGCGCACGCGCCGAGGGTGGCTGCGAGGCAGGCGATGGCGGCTGCGCGAAGCGGACGAACGACGAATTGACGCATGGCTCAGGCTCCGATGTTTCGGGACGGCATGTCCCTCCAGGTCATGGAGGGGTGCCCGCGCGAGATGGTTCCTTGCGCAGTGCCGGGGACCGGCTGTGTCCGGCAGCCCCAGGCTGCTGCGCACCGGGGCGGCTGCCCGCTCGATGCCCGGAACTGCGCCGAACTAGCGCTGCTTGGCGCGCACGACGAGGAGTACGATGAGCAAAATGAAGCCGCCCAACAACGACATGTCCAGCACTGACATGGCCCCTCCCTGTTGAAAATGTTCGCGGCTCGACGCACGGCGCCACGCGTTGATCGCCAGCATGGCAGGAAAACCGTATTGCGCCCGCCCGGCAGACAACATGAATCGCACCGAACGATTTTATCGCATGACGCAATTACTGAAGCTCCGCCGGGTGGTGTCGAGCTTGGCCTTTCGCGAGGAACTGGAAATCTCGCCCGCCACATTGAAGCGCGATGTGGAGTACCTGCGCAGCCGCATGAATGTGCCAATCGTGTGGGACCGTCAGGCAGGGGGCTATCGTCTGGAGGCGGTCGAGGGCCGCACGGAGCTGCCCGGGCTGTGGTTCAGCGATGCGGAGGCGCACGCCCTGCTTACGCTCGAACACCTGCTGGCCGGCCTGGGGTCTGGCGTGCTCGAGGCGCAGCTGCGGCCGCTTGCCGCGCGGCTACAGCAGTTGCTCGGCAGCCGCGGTCATGGCGCGGAGGAGGTGCGGCGTCGCATCCGCATCCTGCATCAGGCCCGTCGCTTCGCAGAAGCGAGCCAGTTCGATGCCGTGGCGGCGGCCGTGCTGCGACGCCGTCGCATCCGAATCCTGCACTACAAGCGCGGCGCTGACGCCCGCACCGAGCGCGAGGTGTCGCCCCAGCGCCTCGGGCAGTACCGCGACAACTGGTACCTGGACGCCTGGTGCCAGCTTCGCGATGGGCTGCGCAGCTGCGCGGTGGATGCCATCGAAACGGTGTTCACCCTCGACGCGGCCGCCCGCGAGGTGCCCGAGGATGCGCTCGACGCGGTGCTTGCCAGCGGCTACGGCATTTTCGGTGGGGCCGATGTGCAATGGGCCCGGCTGCGTTTCTCGCCCGCTCGCGCGCGGTGGGTGGCCCGGGAGCAGTGGCACCCGGACCAGCGCGGCGAAACCCTTCCGGACGGCGGCTGGATTCTCGAGCTGCCCTATAGCGATCCGCGCGAACTCATCATGGACGTGCTCCGCCACGGTGCGGAAGCGGAGGTGCTGCACCCACCAGCGCTACGCCAGGCGGTTGCGGCAGAGTTGGCGCGCGCCGCAGCGCGATACCCCGACGGGTTTCCCGCAGACTAGGTTTTTTCGCAGGCTCATCCTCTGAGCCTGTTCCTGTCTCGTGATGGCGCTACGCCCGATGCCGAGGTCTCTGCCGGATCAGCCTCATGCGCCAGTTGCTACACCGTTCGCCCTCCCCGGGTCAGGCAACCGAAGTCCTCGATCCGCAGGCCTCCCCCGCGCCACCCAGCCGCCGCCCCGGGGCGCCTGACGCAGCGCCCGGGCGCGCGCTGCCGCGCCGCCCGCTTGCCGCCCGGCGCCCGCGAGCCTGCTGTCGCGCCAATCGCGCATGCTGGGCTGCCTGCTGGGCGGGGCTCCGGGCGATGCCTTCTGTTATGCCGTCGAGTTCGATTCACTGGAAGCCATTCGTGCCCGCCATGGCGCGGATGTATCGCGCGAGCCAGTTCTGAGAGCCAGGAGTCTGGTTGACTCGGACGACACACAGATGACCCTGTTCACGCTCGAAGGGGTGATCCGCGCCCGGGATCCTTGCCCTTTCCTGCGGGAAGCCTACCTTGACTGGCGCCCCACTCGGCAGCCCGGGCGACCGGCTCGCTGGCCCTCAGCAGCCCGCGGCACGCTCGCCCTTGTGCCGGCGCTGCACGTACGCCGAGTTCCTGGGCTCACCTGAATCAAGGCGCTGGCCCAGGGAGGGCGCGGCACCCTCGGCAGACCCGACAACGACAGCAAGGGCCGAGGCCGTCATGCGCTCGGCACCCTTTGGATTTGGTGGATTCGGGGCCCCTGGCGGCGTCCCAGCTCTGCCAGCTGCGGCGCTCGCGGCCGAGGCCGGCGCCATAACCCAAAGTCATCCGGAATCCGGCGCCGCCTGCGCGTTCATGGCGGCTTTTGTGCAGGCTTTGTTTTTAGTTGAGTACGCTTCTGATGCTGTATCCGAGATGGGTTTGTTGCGTTCAGCGCTGGCGTCCGGTTGACAAGAGGCCGCCGCCGGGCAGGCGCCGGGCCCGCTCACCGCCGGGCTGACGAACCGGGCTGTGACTCTGGCGGCGCAGGGAGTTGACGGCCCGGACGACGAGGCGCGATCCGTGGCTGCGCTGGGAGCAGGCTGGGTGGCGGAGGAGGCACCTGCCATCGGCCTTCTGGCGGCACTGGCGCGAAAAAACTTTATCCAGACCATGCCCATCGCCGCCTATCACGACGGCGACTCCGATGCCACTGCCTCTATCGCCGGCCAGTTGCTCGGTG
>DAIPHN010000001.1:0-52877 GCA_036771335.1 Burkholderiales bacterium | reverse complement strand
AGCTCACCTCCCAGTGGCAGCTCATCGGGCGCATCAACAACGTGTTCGACAACCGCTTAAACACCGCCGCCATCCTGGCCGAAACTCCCTTCAACGCTGCGGGCGTGTTCCAGACCAACTCCGGCGACTGGGCCCGCGAAACCTTCTACGGCCCGGGCGCGCCCCGGGCCGCCTGGATCGGCGTGCGATACTTCCTCGAACGCCAGCCGCGCTGAACTGTCTCTAGCGGTGGCCGGTAACCACCACGAGGATCACTTCACCATGAAACGCCTCCTGCCCGCGCTTGCCGCGGGCTTTTTCTGCGCCCTGCAGGCGGCAGCCGCCCCGCTGGCCTACGTGGCCAACGAGAAATCGGGCACCATCTCCATCATCGACACGGCCACCGACGAAGTGGTAGGCACCATCAAGGCGGGCACCAAGCCCCGCGGCCAGGCCGTGGCCACCGATGGCCGCACCCTGTACGTGAGCGACCAGCCCGCCAACGCGCTGCTGGTGGTGGACCTGGAGAAGCGAGCCGTGGCCGGCACCATCGACCTGGGCGAATCGCCCGAGGGCGTGAGCCGCTCGCCCGACGGCAGGTGGGTGGTGGTGGCGGTGGAGATGAGCAACAGCGCCGCCTTCATCGACACCGCCTCGGGCCGCAAGCAGTTCAATGTCAAGACCCGCGGCGAAAACCCGGAGCACGCCGTGTTCAGCCCAGACGGCCGCTGGCTGTACGTGAGCGCCGAGGAGGCCGACCAGGTGGACATCGTGGACGTGGCCGCCCAGAAGCAGGTGGCCTCGGTGAAGGTGGCCAAGCGCCCGCGCGGCATCGCCTTCCTGCCCGATGGCTCGCGCGCCTACGTGGCCTGCGAGTTCGACAGCAAGGTGTTTGCCATCGACGTGGCCACCCAGAAGGTGGTGGCCGAGATCAAGGCGGGTACCTTCTCCAACGGCGTCACCGTCCACCCCGACGGCAAACGCGTGTACGTGTCCAATGGCAAGGATGCCAGCGTGTCGGTGATCGACACCGCCACCAACACCATCACCGCCACGATCGCCGTGGGCAAGCGGCCCTGGAACATGGCCATCACCCCGGACGGCGCCAAGCTGTACGTGGCCAACGGCAGGGATAACTCCGTGAGCGTTATCGATACGGCCACGAACCGCAAGTTGAGAGACATTCCCGTGGGCGAGATCCCCTGGGGGGTGGTGATCCGCTGACCGGACCGGCCTGGTGCCTGCCGGGAGCAACCGGCGCCGCAGGCGCTCGCCCCATGCCAGAATAGGGGCGATTTTCTCGCGCCCTCCTCCACTGCCTTGATCAATCGACTCCACGCGGGCTTCGCGCTGCGTTTGCTGCTGCTCGCAGCAGCGGCACTGCACCTCGCCGGCTGCGGCAGCCTGCGTACCTACCGCCAGGAGATGGATGTGACCCTCCGCCGGGTGGTGGCCGGCGATGTGCCGGGCGCCATCAAGGTTCTGGAGAAAAACAATAAGGGCAGCGATCGCGACCTGCTGTTCCACCTGGAACTCGGTGAGTTGCGGCGCCTCAACGGCGAGTACCCGCGCAGCCTCGAGGCCTTCCGGACGGCAGACGCCGTGATTCAGGCCTGGGAGCAGACCGCGAAGCTCGACCCTTCGAAGCTCTCGGGCTCGGTGGCCAGTCTTCTGGTCAACGACAAGGTGCGTGTCTACCAAGGCATCGACTACGAAAAGGTGATGGTGACCACCCGCATGGCCATGGACCACCTGGCCCTGGGCGATTGGGACAACGCCCGGGTGCACATCAAGCGCACCCATGAACGCGAGGCGCTTATCGCGGAGGTACGGGCGAAACAGTACGTGGAGATCCGGGAAGATGCCGAGCGCAAGGGCGCCCGGCAGAGCTTCAAGGAGATCGGCGGCTACCCAGTGCAGACCCTGGAGGTACCCGAAGCCCTCGCCTTGAAGAACGGCTACCAGAACGCCCTCTCCCACTACTTGGCCGGCTTCGTGTACGAGGCCCTGGGCGAGGGCAGCCTGGCGGCACCAGGCTATCGCACCGCCATCGAACTGCGCCCCGGACAAGCGCTGCTGGAGGACTCCCTGGGCGGGCTTGACGAGCGCATGGCCCTGGACGACGACGGCAAGTGCGACACGCTGTTCGTGATCGAGACGGGTCTTGCGCCGGCACGAGCCTCTCGGGACTTCAATCTGCCCATTCCCGTGGGCCCCGATGGGCGGTGGATTTACGTGAGCGCCTCCTTCCCCGTGCTAACGGACCGGACAGCCTACACTGCGCCCGCGGTCACGGTGGACCGCTCGCTCGGGTTGGGCTCCGCCCACGCCCTCGACGTGGACGCCATGGCGAGGCGCGCCCTTTCCGACGAGATGCCCGGCATCATGCTGCGCACCTTCGCCCGCTCCGCCTCGCGGGCCCTGGCCCAGTACGAGATGCAGCGGCAAATGGAAGAGCGACGCCGCCGCAACCGCGACGAGGATAACCTGGGCATGGCGCTGGGACTGCTGGCCTTGCAGATCGGCGGCATCGTTCTCGAGTCCGCCGACGAGCGCACCTGGCGCTCTTTGCCGGCCCATGTCACCGTGGCCCGGGGCCGCCTGTCGCGGGGTGTGCACTCCGTGCAAGTGGACACCAGCTCGGGGGCGGTGAGCTTCGATGTCAACCTGTCCGCCTCCCACGCCGTGGTGGCTGTACGCGTAGCGGGTGGCCGGCTCTTTGTGGCTCCCGGCCAGCCGCTGCCGCCAGCGGACGCGAAATCCGCCATGATCGACCCCGCGCCTGGCGCGACGGCGGTCGTAAGCATCCAGCAGTTGGACCGCAGCACTTCCCTTGCCTCCCGGAGGATCCCCTGATGAAACCCCTGACCGTGATCGTGATGCTGTTCGCCGCCCTGGCTTTGTCGGCCTGCGGCACCAAGAAAGGCTTCGAGAAGCCCGGATTCGCCTTCGGCTGCCCCATCGGCGACCAGAAGATTTCTTCCATGTCCGACCTGGTGAAGGCCAAGACCGTGCGGGAAGGCGGCAAGAGCCCCGATGTGGAAGTGGAGGAAGTGCGCTGCACCACCACCGGCGAGCTGCTGAAGATCGACGTGGGCGTCTACAACGACGAGTCCGACGTGGAGCGCCTGATGTACAAGTTCCGCTGGATCGACGCCGAGGGCATGCGGGCCGCCGAAGAAGAGTCCTGGAAGCCGCTGCTCATGTACGGCAACTCCCGGCAGATCGTCACCACCGTGGCGCCCAACCCCAAGGCGCGCGACTTCAGATTCATCATCATGGGACAGGACTGACGCCATGCAAGCAAACCTCACCCTTCGACTGCTGTCGGTGGCCGCCCTGGCCGGTTGCATCGTCCTGAGCGGCTGCGCCAAGCCCAAGACGCGCTACGGCGATGCCGGCGCCGTGGAGACGGTCACCAACCAGTTCGGCTCCACCGACCTGCAGATGCTGGCCGAGCAGATGTCCCAATCCATGCTCTCCGAGGCGCCGGTGATCAGCAGCGGCAACCTGCCCATCGTCACCATCCAGGAAGTGAAGAACAAGACCAGCGAATACATCGACACCCGCACCATCACCAACCGCATGCGCGCCACGCTGCAGAAGAGCCGCAGGGTGCGCTTCGCGGCGGACGAGGCGGACATGAAGAAGCAGATCTCCGAGCTGCAGCGCCAGCAATCCGAGTACTACAAGCAGGAGCAATCGGCCCAGATCGGCCAGATGGTGGGGGCCGGCTTCCGCCTCTCGGGCGAGATCAGCTCCATCGTCAAGGAAACCAAGGACGTGAAGGACGTGTACTACCAGCTGTTCCTGTCGCTCACCAACGTGCAGACCGGCATCGAGGAGTGGAGCGACACCAAGGACATTCGCAAGACCACCCAGCGCTGAGGCGATGGGCAGCGGCCAGCGCCCGGGGCGCCCGGTCGCGTGGCCGCGGTTAGAATCGCGCCTCGCCACTGCGGGGATACGGGAAGCGATGGGGTTGGGTCGAGCGGCCGCCGGGGCTGCGATGCTGTCGTGGGCGCTGTGGACCGCCGCGGCCTTCGCCGCGCCGCCTGAAGATCAGACCGAGGGACGGGAGCAACAGCGCACGGCCGTGAACCGCGTGGCGGCAGCGCACGACCTCACCATGATCACCGCCACCGCGCGGCTCGTGCTGCGGCAGGCGGCCCTGCGCACCGCCCGCGAGCATCTCTGGAACCTGGGCCGCGAGCGCAACCTGGGTGCGGACTGGAAACTGGGCGACACCCACTGGAACGCCGCGGAGGCGGCTATGGTGCGAGACAGCCCTCCGCTCATCACCGCCGCCTTCGCCGACGACCTGCGCCTGCGCAACGTGTGGACCGAGGCGGCCGTCACCGGCCTGGATGGCGAAGAGGCCGACGTGATCGCCAGCCATTTCGAATCCGACGCCGGCAAGGAGCAGCTTGCCCTCATGGACTGGTTCCTGAGCGAGACGGTGCTGTTTCGCTACACCTACACCAACCAGTTCCAGTACGACATGCCGGGCGCCGAGGCCGAGCAGAAGGAGCTGCAACGCATCGCCGTGCCCAAGATCCCCAGGAAGGACAACGAACTGGAATTCTCCAAGCGCAACCCCGAGGCCTTCCAGTTCGTGGCCTGCAGCCCCGAGAACCGCTACTGCCCCGGCGTGAAGTACGTGCGCCTGGTGGCCAAGAAGGTATCGAGCGAGCTCGTTGTCACCATCGACGGCGTGTTGCGCCGGGTGGTGGAGGCGGTGGAGGCGCGCAAGCCCGAGGCCCTGGCCCATGTGGAGGCGTTCCTGGCCCAGCGACGCCCGCCGCCCGCCGAGCCGGCGGCTGCCCCCCCGGCTGACGCGCGCTGATCTTTCACACTGCGCCGCTAGAATCCCTCCATGAGTACTCGCCTCGCGCAGCAGGGGGGGATGCGCCGGCCGCTGGCAGCGAGCCTGCTGACCCTCTCGCTGGCGGCGGGCTCGATCAACGCGGCAGGCGAGGATGACCCCTACCGGGTGCGCGAGCTGCATCCGCCCGCACCCTCGGCGGGCTGGTCGGGTAGCTCACCGCGCCCCTGCCCCGACCAGCCAGCGCCGCCCCAGCCGCTCGCCCTGGTGGACGCGGTGGATCTGGCGCTGTGCTTCAACCCGCGCACCCGCGCCTCCTGGTCGGCGGCCAAGGCGCAGGCGGCCCAGTTGGGCGTGGCGCGGGGCACCTTGCTGCCCAACGTCAGCGCCAACGGCACGGTGCAACGCCTGGACCAGCGCTCCACGCCCACCCTGCCCGGTCAGCGCACCCAGGCCACGGGCGCCCTGAGCGTGAACTACCTGCTGTTCGACTTCGGCGGGCGCGCGGCCAGCATCGAACAGGCGCGCCAGTCGCTGCTGGCGGCGGACTGGTCCCACAACGACGTGCTGCAGGCGGTGCTTCTGGACACGGTGCAGGCCTTCTACCAGTTGTTCGCTGCCGAGGAGGCCATCGTGGCCACCGAGGCGGCGGAGAAATCAGCGCGCCAGAGCCTGGATGCCGCTGAGGCGCGCCAGCGCGCGGGCAGCGCCACCAGGGCCGATGTGCTGCAGGCCCAGACTGCCCACTCCCAGTCGCGCTTCGCCCGGGTGCAGGCCGAAGGCGCGGCGGCCACCGCGCGCGGCCCGCTGGCCAATCGCATTGGCCAGCCCGCCAACCGCCCGCTTGCCATCGTGGCCCCTGACGATCTGGCGGCGCAGCGCCTGGCGGCGGCTGACGTGGACCGGCTGGTGGAAACAGCCCTCGCCCAGCGCCCCGACCTGCTGGCGGGAGAAGCCCGCCGTCGGGCCGCCGATGCCGCGGTGCGCGTGCAGCAGTCCGCCAGCAAGCCCACCGTGTCTCTTTTCGCCAATGCCTCGGCCACGCAGAACGAACCGGGTATCGATCCACGTACCGGGGCACTGGGCGTGCAGGTGTCCATCCCGCTGTTCACCGGCTACCAGAACACCTACCGCATTCGCGCCGCCCGCGAGACGGCCGAGCAGCAGGCCGCCCAGCAGGACGTGCTGCGCAACGACGTGACGCTGGACGTGTGGCGCAACTTTCAGGAAGTCCGTACCCAGCGCGCCTCCCTCGAAGCCACCAGCGACGTGGTAGCCAGCGCGGAGCAGTCCTACGCCGTGGCGCTGGGCCGCTACCGGGCCGGGGTGGGCACAGTCACCGACCTGCTGGTGGCCCAGACCGCCCTGTCGCGCGCCCAGCTGCAGCGCATCGAAGCCCGCTTCCGCTGGAATGCGGCCAAGGCGGGCCTGGCCCGCGCCATCGGCGACCTGGACGCCGCCCTGCTGCCGGCCAGTCCGGCAGCGCCGAGATGAAGGCCCTCATGAACCCATCGCGCCTGCTGTCCTGGTTCCTCAGACTTTCGCTGGTGGCGGCCCTGGCCGCCACCGGCTGGTGGGCATGGAACCACTACCAGCGCGGCGAGGCGCGCGGCCCGGAGGAGCGCTACGAGTTCCAGGAGGTGACGCGCGGGGAGATCAGCCAGATGGTCACCGCCAGCGGCACCCTCAATCCGGTGGTGCTCGTGAACGTGGGCACGCAGGTGTCGGGCACGGTGAAGAAGCTGCATGCCGACTTCAACAGCACCGTAGCTGCCGGCCAGGTGCTGCTGGAGCTCGATCCCACGCTGTTTCGCGCGGCGGTGGAGCAGAGCAGCGGCGCCGTGGCCACGGCCGAGGCCGCCCTGCGCCTGACGCGCGCCAACGAGGCTCGCTTTCGCCAGCTCTTCAACGAGGATTACGTGTCGCGCCTGGAGCTCGACCAGGCAGTGCAGGCCCGCGAGGCGGCCGAGGCGCAGCTGCGCACCGCCCGCGGCCAGCTCGCCCGCGACCAGGCCAACCTGGGCTTCGCGGTGATCCGCTCACCCGTCTCGGGCGTCGTGGTGTCGCGCCAGGTGGACGTGGGCCAGACCGTGGCGGCGAGCTTCCAGACACCGACGCTGTTTCGCATCGCCCAGGACCTCACGCGCATGCAGATCGACACCAATGTGGCCGAGGCCGACATCGGCCGAGTGAAGCTCGGCATGCCGGTGCGCTTCACCGTGGACGCCTTTCCGGGCCGCCGCTTCGAGGGCCAGGTGGCGCAGATCCGCCTCGATCCCATCGTGCAGCAGAACGTGGTGAGCTACGACGTGGTGGTGGCCGTGGCCAACGAGGACAAGGTGCTCATGCCCGGGATGACCGCCTACATCACCGCCGAGGTGGACCGCCGCGCGGATGCGCTGCTGCTGCCCTCGGCGGCGCTGCGCTTCCGGCCCAAGGATCTCCCGCCCGAACCCAAACAGCCCCAGGCAAAGGGCGAGAAGCGCGGCCCCGGCGGCCGCGTGTATGTGCTGCGCGGCCAGCAACTCGCGCCGGTGCGCATCGAAACCGGCATCGCCAACGGCCGCCTGGTGGAAGTGACGGGGGGCGAGCTGAAAGAGGGCGACCGGGTGGCGGTGCAGAACCGGCTGCCCGACTCGCCCACGGCGCCCAATCCCCTGGGCGGGCCAGCCCAGCGCATGCGTTCCTTCTGATGAGCGCGGCCGCCCGCCATGCCGTGGTGGTGGTGGAGCACCTGGAGAAGCGCTACGACACGGGGGCCGGCCCGGTGCCGGTGCTGCACGACGTAAGCCTCGCCATGGCCTCGGGCGAGTTCGTGGCGGTGATGGGCCCCTCGGGCTCGGGCAAGTCCACCTTCATGAACATCCTCGGCGGCCTGGATCACCCCACGGGCGGGCGCTATCTGCTGGATGGGCACGACGTGTCTCGCCTGGCGGGCGACGCCCTGGCCGGCGTGCGCAACCGCTTCATCGGCTTCGTCTTCCAGGGCTTCAACCTGCTGCCGCGCGCCAGCGTGCTGGAAAACGTGGCCCTGCCCATGGTCTACGCGGGCGTGCCGCGGCGCGAGCGGCTGCGCCGCGCCGGCGAGCTGCTCGAGCGCGTGGGCCTGGGCAACCGCGGCCATCACCGGCCCAGCCAGATCTCCGGCGGCCAGCAGCAGCGTGTGGCCATTGCCCGTGCCCTGGCCAACCGGCCCCAGTTGCTGCTCGCCGACGAGCCCACGGGCAACCTGGACACGGCCACCAGCCACGAGGTGATGGATCTGTTCGCGCGCCTCAATCACGAAGACCGCACCACCATCGTGCTGGTGACTCACGAAGCGGACGTGGCCCGTTTCGCCACGCGGCGCATCGCCTTCCTGGACGGGCGTGTGGTGGAAGACGCGCCGGTGACCGACCGGGTCTGGTCGCCGGCCGTGGCGGCGGCTCAAAGCGACGCGGGCGGGCCGCCGTGATCTTCGCCATGCTGCGCGAGGCCTGGCTCGCCATGGGGGCGAACAAGCTGCGCACCTTCCTCACCATGCTGGGCATGATGATCGGCGTGGCAGCCGTGGTGATCATGCTGGCGGTGGGCCAGGGGGCGCAGCGCGCCGTACGGCAGTCCATCGCTACCCTGGGCACCAACCTGTTCATGGTGGTATCCAGTTTCTCCAGCGCGGGCGGGGGGCGCGGCGGCGCGGGCAGCGCCCCCACCCTCACCCTGGCCGACGCCGCCGCGCTGGCCGAGTTGCCCAGCGTGGGCGATGTGGCGCCCATGCAGCCGGGCACTTCGCAACTGGTGGCCGGCGCAGCCAACTGGAACACCCAGGTATTCGGCGTGACCGCCAGCTACTTCGGGGTGCGCGACTGGCAGCTCGCCTGGGGCGACCCCATCACCGACACCGACGTGCGCCTGGCCACCCGCGTGGCGGTGCTGGGGCAGACGGTGGCCGACCGGCTGTTCGGCGACGACGATCCGGTGGGCCGCTCCCTGCGCATTCGTAATGTGCCCTTCGTGGTGGCGGGCGTGCTGGCGGCCAAGGGTCAGAGCTTCGACGGCCGCGACCAGGACGACACGGTGCTCATTCCCCTGTCCACGGCGCAGCGCAAGGTGTTTGGCGCCACGGTGCCCAACAGCGTGCGCATGATCATGGTGCAGGCCATCTCGGAGCGCGCCATGGCCCAGGCCGAGGCGGACATGACCGCGCTGCTGCGCGAGCGCCACCGGCTGGCCGAGGGCGTGGAAAACGACTTCACGGTGCGCAACCTCGCCGCCGCCGCCGAGGTGCAGGCCCAGACCACCCGCGTGCTGTCCATGCTGCTGGGCGCCGTAGCGGCCGTGTCGCTGGTGGTGGGCGGCATCGGCATCATGAACATCATGCTGGTGTCGGTGACCGAGCGCACCCGCGAGATCGGCATCCGCATGGCCATTGGCGCGCGCCGCCGCGACATCCTGCTGCAGTTCCTGGCCGAGGCGGTGTTCGTGTCGGTGCTGGGCTGCCTGATCGGCGTGGCCCTGGGCGTGGGCGGCGCCAGCGTGGCGGCGCGCTTCACGGGCATGGCCGCGGAGGTGACCAGCGCCTCCATTGTGCTGGCCTTCGGCGTGGCGGCCTGCGTGGGCATCTTCTTCGGCTTCTACCCGGCCCGCAAGGCCGCCTACCTGGAGCCCATCGAGGCCCTGCGCTACCAGTAAGGGCGCGGGCTTCAGCCCGGCGCCGCGGTCTGCGCCTGGCGCGCCAGGGCCCAGGCCACATGGCGGCGCACCAGGGCGCTGGGATGGTCGGCGCGGGCCCGCAGCGCGCGCCGGGCGGGCTCGCTGGGCGGGGCATTGCCTAGCCCCACCGCCAGGTTGCGCAGCCAGCGCTCGTGCCCGATGCGCACGATGGCGCTGCCCGCGAGGCGCTCGGTGAACTGCGCCTCGCTCCAGCCGAAGAGATCCACCAGGGTGGCCGCGTCCAGGCCGTTGCGCACCTGGAAATCGGCCACCCCCGCCGGCCGGGCGTAGCGGTTCCAGGGGCAGAAAAGCTGGCAGTCATCGCAGCCGTACACCCGGTTGCCCAGCCGCGGGCGCAGCGCCTCGGGAATGTCGCCGGGGTGCTCTATGGTGAGGTAGGAGATGCAGCGGCGCGCATCCAGCCGGTAGGGCGCCACGATGGCGCCGGTGGGGCAGACCTCCATGCACCGCGTGCAACTGCCGCAATGGGCGCTCACCGGCGCATCGGGCGGCAGGGGCAGGTCGGTGTAGATCTCGCCCAGGAAGAAGAACGAGCCGGCGTCCCGGTCCAGCAGCAGCGTGTGCTTGCCGCGCCAGCCCAGGCCGGCGCGGCTGGCCAGCTCCACCTCCAGCACCGGGGCGCTGTCGGTGAAGACGCGATAACCGAAGGGCCCCACCGCCTCGGCCACACGCTCGGCCAGGCGCTGCAGGCGCCGGCGCATGATCTTGTGGTAGTCGCGCCCCAGGGCGTAGCGCGACACGTAGCCGAGTTCCGGCTGCGCCAGCACGTCCGGGGCACCGGCCGCCGCGGCATCGAGGTAATTCATACGCGCCGAAATCACGCTCACCGTGCCCGGCACCAGCTCGGCCGGGCGGGCGCGGCGCATGCCGTGGCGTTGCATCCAGTCCATGGCGCCGTGGAAGCCAGCCTCCAGCCAGGCGCGCAGCCCCGGCTCGGCCTCGGCCAGGTCCACGCCGGTGATGCCCACGGCATCGAAGCCGAGCGCGCGGCCCCAGGCGCGGATGCGCTCCGGCAAATCCGCCGGTACCAAATATTCCCCCTGCTGCGCTCCCTCAGCCTCCATGGGCGGCAGTGTAGCCCTCCACCGGCCTTGATCGCCGTCAATCGCCGCCGCCCCGCACACCCCGTACCATGGCGGCCATGATCCCCGGCGTCCGCAGCGCCCGGACAGGCGCGCCGCGCGCGCGCCGCTCCGGCCCCATCCTCCCCGCGCTGCTGCCCCTGACCGCCTGCGCCGCGCTGATCCTCGCGCCTTGCGCGCCCGCCCAGGACGTCGCCCTAACACCCGAGCAGGCCCGCGCCCTGGGCGTTGCCGTTCAGGCCCCGGCGGCCGAATCCGGCGGCGAGGTGGTAGGCCTGGCGGCCGAAGTGATGGTGCCCAACAACCAGCTGCACGTGGTGAGCACGCCGCTGCCCGGACTGGTGGAATCCATCCACGTGGCCGTGAACGAGCGGGTGCGCAAGGGGCAACTGCTGGCGCGCATGCAAAGCTCGGCCCTGGCCGAGGCCCAGCGCGGCTACCTGCAGGACCAGCCCCAGTTGCAGCTGGCCGCCGCCAACCTCGACCGCGACCAGAAACTCGCCGCCGAGGGCCTGATCGCCGAGAGCCGGCTGCTGTCCACGCGGGCGAGCCACGTGGAGGCCTCGGCGTTGCTGGCCGAGCGGCGTCATGTGCTGCGCCTGGCGGGCATGTCCGAGGCCGACGTCATCCATCTGCAGTCGGGCACCGCCATCAGTTCAAGCGTGGCCATCCTGGCGCCCGCCAGCGGTGCGGTGGTGGAACAGTTGGCTCAGGCCGGGCAGCGCCTGGAGGCCTACACGCCCATCTACAAGATCGCCCAGCTCGATCCGCTCTGGCTCGAGATCCAGGCGCCTCTGGCGCGCGCCGGGGGCATCCGGGAGGGCGCCGCGGTGCGCGTGCCCGCGGTGGATGCCGTCGGACGGATCATCTCGGTGGGCAAGGCGGTCACGCCGGAGAGCCAGACGCTGATGCTGCGGGCCCTGATCGTGCGCAACGCCAGCCGGCTGCGCCCCGGGCAGTACGTGGAGGCGGCGGTGGCAAGCGCCGCAGGCGATGGCAATCAGTGGCGAGTGCCCAACGCGGCGCTGGTGCGCCACCAGAGCCGGCTGCTGGTGTTCGCCCGCACCCCTGAAGGTTTCCGCGCCGTGGCGGTGACGCTGGTGCAGGAAGGCCCCCAGTCCAGCCTGGTGGCCGGCGCCCTGCAGGCCAGCGACGCCATCGCCGTGGCGGGCGTGGCCGCCCTCAAGGCACGGCTGCTGGGCATCGGCGGCTGAGGGCCGCGCGGCCATGCTGAACCGCCTGGTGGCCTTGTGTCTGCGCCAGCGCCTGCTGGTGGCAGCGCTCACGCTGGTGATGGCGGCCCTGGGCGTGCAGGCCCTGCTGGATCTGCCCATCGACGCCTTTCCCGACGTCTCGTCCACCCAGGTGAAGATCATCCTCAAGGCGCCGGGCATGACCCCCGAGGAGGTGGAGTCGCGCATCGTGCAGCCGGTGGAACTGGAGATGCTGGGCATTCCCCGCCAGCGCCTGTTGCGCTCCGTGTCCAAGGTGGCCATCGCCGACGTCACCATCGACTTCCAGGAAGGCACCGACATCTACTGGGCGCGCCAGCAGGTGAACGAGCGCCTGTCCAACGTCCTGCCGGACCTGCCCGCCGGGGTGAGCGGCGGCATGGCGCCCATCACAACGCCGCTGGGCGAGATGTTCATGTTCACCATCGAAGGCGGTGAGTTGTCTCTCGCGCAGCGCCGCACGCTGCTCGACTGGACCATCCGGCCGCGGCTGCGCACCGTGCCGGGCGTGGCCGCCGTCAACCCCCTGGGCGGTCATGTGCGAGCCTTCGAGGTGGTGCCCGACAGCGCCGCCCTGGCCGCGCGCGGCATCACCCTGTCGGCCCTGGAAGCCGCCCTGGCGGCCAACAACCGCAACGACGGCGCCGGGCGGCTGAAAGACGGCGAGGAAGCTTTGCTGGTGCGCGCCGAGGGCAGCATCCGCGCCCTGGAGGACGTGCGCGCCATCGTGGTGGGCGAGCGCAATGCCGTGCCGGTGCGCGTGGCGGAGGTGGCGGAGGTGCGCGTGGGCAGCCTCACCCGCTACGGCGCGGTCACCCGCAACGGGCGCGGCGAAGCGGTGCAGGGCCTGGTGCTGGGTTTGCGCGGTGCCAACGCCCGCGCGGTGGTGGAGGGCGTGCGCACGCGGCTCGCGGAAATCGCGCCGCTGCTGCCGCCCGGGGTGCGCACCGAGGTGTTCTACGACCGCGGCGCGCTGGTGGATCGCGCCGTGGGCACCGTGTCGCGAGCGCTCATCGAGGCCATCGTGCTGGTGGTGGTCATGCTGCTGCTCATGCTGGGCGACCTGCGCGCCGCGGTGGTGGTGGCCGCCACCCTGCCGCTCGCGGCCCTGGCCACCTTTTTCCTCATGGAACACGCCGGCATGAGCGCCAACCTCATGAGCCTGGGCGGCCTGGCCATCGCCATCGGCATGCTGGTGGACGCCTCGGTAGTGGTGGTGGAGAACGTGGTGAGCCACTTGGCCCATGATGCGGGGCGCGGCCCGAAGCTGCGCGTGGTGTACGAGGCGGTACGCGAGGTGGCCGTGCCGGTGGCCTCGGGCATCGCCATCATCGTCATCGTGTTCCTACCGCTGCTCACCCTGGAGGGCCTGGAGGGCAAGCTGTTCAAGCCGGTGGCCTGGTCCATCATCTTCGCCCTGAGCGCCTCGCTGGTGCTGGCCCTGACAGTGATTCCCGTGTTGGCCTCGGCGCTGGTGGGCGCGGGCGCGCACCGCGAGCCCTGGCTGGTGCGCAAGGCCCAGGCGGCCTACGCGCCGCTGCTCGAGTCGGCGCTGGGGCACCCGAGGCTGGTGGCAGCGGTGGCGGCTGCCATGCTGGCGGCGGCCACCGGCGCTTACCTGGCCACCGGCAAGACCTTCATGCCGGTGATGGACGAGGGCGACATCATCATGCAGCTGGAGAAGCTGCCTTCCATCTCGCTCGATTCGAGCCTCGATCTGGACCTGCGCCTGCAAAGGGCCGTGCTGGAAAAGGTGCCCGAGGTCTCCGGCGTGGTGGCGCGCACCGGCGCCGACGAGCTGGGGCTCGACCCCATGGGCCTCAACCAGACCGACACCTTCCTGGTGCTCAAGCCACGTGAACAATGGCGCTCGCCGGACAAGCAGGCCATCGTGGAATCCCTGCGCCAGGTGGTGACCGGCTTTCCCGGGGTGAACGTAACCTTCACCCAGCCCATCGAGATGCGCGTAGCGGAAATGCTCACCGGCGTGCGTGGCGATCTGGCGGTGAAGATCTTCGGCCCCGATCTGGCCGTGCTCAACCGCCTGGCCCGCGACATCGAGGGGGTGCTCAAGGCCGTGCCTGGCAACCGCGACGTGTTCACCCTCACCAACGAGGGCATGCAGTATCTGCGCGCCGAGATCAATCGCTTCGCCACGGGCCACCAGAAGCTCACCGTGGACGAGATCGAAGCCGACCTGCGCACCCAGATCGAGGGGCGGCGCGTGGGCACGGTGATCGAGGCCGGGCGGCGCACGCCGCTGATCCTGCGCGGCCGCGCCGAGTTGCGCGAATCGGCGTCGCTGTTCCAGAACCAGAACGTGGTCATGCCCGACGGCAAGAGCGTGCCGCTGGCCGCGGTAGCGAGCCTCGCGCGGGTGGACGGCCCGGTGAAGGTGGACCGCGAAAACGCCCTGCGCTACGCCGTGGTGCAGTCCAGCGTTCTGGGCCGCGACCTGGTGGGCTTCGTGGACGACGCCAGGGCCGCGGTGGCGGCGAAGGTTAAGCTGCGTGTGGGTTACAGCATCTCCTGGGGCGGGATGTTCTATAACGTGCTGCGCGCCGCGGCGCGCCTGGCGGTGGTGATTCCCATCGCCCTGGCGCTGATCTTCATGCTGCTGTTCGCCACCTTCGGCTCGCTGCGCCAGGCGCTGTTGGTGTTCGCCAACATCCCCTTCGCCATGGTGGGCGGCATCGTGGCCCTGTGGGGCTCCGGAGAGTATCTGTCGGTGCCCGCCTCGGTGGGCTTCATCGCGCTGCTGGGCATCGCCGTGCTCAACGGCGTGGTGCTCATGAGCACCTTCAACCAGTTGCGCACCACGGGCATGCCCGTGGACCGGGTGGTACGCGAAGGCGCCCGGCGCCGCCTGCGCCCGGTGCTCATGACCGCCTCCATCGCCGCCCTGGGCCTGGCGCCGCTGCTGGCCGCCACCGGGCCGGGGTCGGAAATACAGCGCCCGCTGGCGATCGTGGTGATCGGCGGGCTGGTCACCTCCACCGCCCTCACGCTGCTGATCCTGCCGCTGCTCTACCAGCGCTTTGGCGACCTGCCGGCTGGCGGCGGCGACCCGCTGAAGGGCGTGGCGCCGTGAGGCCTGGCCCCATGGCCGCGCTGGGCGGCGTGGCGCTGGTGCTGGCCGCGGGCGCCACGGCAGGCCAGTCCACCGCCGCCTACGATCTTGCCGGGCTGCCACCGCTGGCCGCGGTAGAGCGGGCTCTGTCGGCCTATCCGCCCGTGAAGGTGGCCCGCGACGTGGTGCGCGCTGAGCAGGCCAACGCCCGGCGCCTGGAGGCCGGCCCCTACGAATTCTCGGTGCGTGGTGGCTATCAGGCCCACAACATCCCCGACGGCCGTTTCCCCGAATGGGACCTGGGCGTGGAGCGGGGCCTGCGCCTGCCGGGCAAGGCGCGCATCGACACAGCCCTGGGCGCCCAGGGCGTGGAATTCGCCCGCCGTGCCGCCTACAGCGCCTGGTGCGACGCGGCGCGACTGCTGCTCAAGCTCTGGTTCGGCTGGATGCGCGAGCGCCAGCAGCTGGAGCTGTGGGAGAAGCAGACGGGCTTCCTGCGCCAGCAGCAGGAGGTGGTGGCCAAGCGCGCCCGGGTCGGCGACGCGCCGCGCATCGACGTGATACTCGCCGAGGCGGCGCTGGCCCAGGCCGAGGCGGTGGTGGCAGGCCTGCGCGGGCGCGAGGCAGGCGCCCGCGCAGACCTGGAGCGAACCTATCACGGCATCGAGGCCGGCGCGGCCGCCATGCCCGGCGAACCGCGCCCCCTCGAACACGGCCTTGACTGGTACATCGAGCGGGTACGCGCCCACAACGACGAAGTGCGCGTGGCGCGCGCCTTCAGCCGCCGGGCGCGGTTGCTCGCCGAGCGCGCCACCGCCGACCAGGCCCCCGATCCCGCCGTGGGCGCGCGGCTGTCCCGGGACCGCAGCAGTGCCGACCGCATCGCCGGCGTGTACTTCATCGTTCCCATCCCCGGAGAGGCGCGGCGCGCCTTTGCGGCCGTGGAGGCGGCGCGCGCCGATTCCGCCACCAGCCAGGAAGCCGCCGTGCTGCAACGGGTGGGCGCCGAAGTGGCCATGATGGAGGGCCAGGCGCGCGGCGCCTACGCCGCCTGGCAGCGCGCCAGCACCGCCGCTACGGGCATGCAACGCCACGCCGACTTGGTGACGCGCTCCTGGCAACTCAAGGAAGCCGCCCTGTCCGACGTGATGATCGCGCGGCGCGCGGCGGTGGAATCGGCACTACAGGCCGCGCTTGCCCGGTTGGAGGCGGAGGAATCCCGCCGCCGCCTGCTGGTGGAGGCGCACATCCTGTGGAACGACCCCGAAGAAGCGGCGGAGCCCGGGGGCGATTGAAGCGCATCAGCCTGCCGCGGTTGCCCGCCCGCACGGCGGGGCCTCGGCACCCATGCGAGGCACAGGGGATTCGCCCGGCGTGCTCGATGCTCCGTACCCGCCGCGCTCCCGGGTCCGTTGGGCCGGCCACCCGGTATATGATCACGGCCGATGGCCGCGAAGGCCAGCAACCCCATTCAACACGACACACGGAGAACCACTCAAATGATCGATACACGGCGCAGGTCCTTGGTTGTGCTCCTGTCCGGCCTGGTGGCCCTTCCTGCTGCGGCCGCCTGGGATCCGAAGAAGGACAAGAAGGATCTCGACGCGGCGGCCGCCACCATGGCCGCGTTCAAGAAGGACGATCCCGGCATCGAGTCGTTCTTCGCCGAGGCGCACGCCTACGTGGTGTTTCCCACCGTGGGCAAGGGCGGGGTGGGCATCGGCGGCGCCTACGGCCGCGGCGTGGTGTTCGAGAAGGGGCAGTTCGTCGGCCGCGCCAGCATGACCCAGCTGTCCGTGGGCTTTCAGTGGGGCGGGCAGGCCTACAGCGAAGTGCTGTTCTTCCGCGACGCGCAAGCCTTCGAGCGCTTCAAGGCGAACCGGCTGGAGTTCGCAGCCCAGGCCTCGGCTGTGGCCATTACCCTGGGCGCGGCTGCCAAGGCATCCTATGACCAGGACGGCACCGCAGTGTTCATCCGCGAGAAGGGCGGGCTGATGTACGAGGCTTCGCTCGGGGGCCAGAAGTTTTCGTACAAGCCCAACGAGGCGAAGAAGTAACGCTGGCCTGGCGGTTCTCGATCCTGGACTTTCCCGCCACAACATGAACCATACCCACCGCCTTACCCTGCGCAGTATCACGCTGCGGCTGTTGTCCGTGCCGCTCACCCGTCCCATCGTCTCCAACCCCACGGTGGGCCGCTACACCCATTGGCCCTTCATTCTCATCGACCTGCAAACCCATGAAGGAGTGGTGGGCCGAAGCTACCTCGAGCCCTACGTGGCCGGCTCCGCGGCCTACATCCTTCCGGCCATCGAGGCGATCGCCGCATCCCTGAAGGACAGGCCGCTCGCGCCGCTGGACTGGTACGCCGGCGCCATCAAGGCCATGCACCTGTCGGGGCGCGAGGGCGTAGGCCTGGTGGCGGCATCGGGCCTGGACATGGCCATCTGGGACGCCGTCGCCAAGGTGGCCGGGCTGCCCCTGGCGGAATACCTCGGCGGCAGCATTGGCGGGCTGCGCGCCTACAACACCAACGGGCTGTGGCTTCTGCCCGTGGAGCAACTGCGTGACGAGGCCGTGGCGCTCGTGGCGCAGGGTGGCTTCTCGGCCATCAAGATGCGCATGGGACGCGAACGGCTGAGCGCCGACGTGGCGGCGCTGGACGCGGTGCGCTCGGCGGTGGGCAGCGAAGTGCGCCTGATGGTGGACTTCAACCAGGCGCTGGACATGGGCGAGGCGCTGGTGCGGCTGCACGCACTCGATTCCGAGGGCCTGCAGTGGTTCGAGGAACCGGTGGTGTTCGACAACTTCGCGGGCTGTGCCCAGCTCGCGCGCGAATTGAAGACGCCGCTCCAGATCGGCGAAAACATCTACGGGCCGCGCTCCTTCCTGCGCGCGGTCCAGGAGAACGCCGCCGACCTCTACATGCCCGACATGATGCGCATCGGCGGCATAACCGGCTTCCTGCGCTGCGCAGCCTTCGCCGGCGCGGCGGGCATCCCGCTGTCGAGCCACCTCTACCCGGAGGCCTCCGCGCACGTGCTGCGGGTGGCCGAGACCGCCCACTGGCTGGAATGGCGCGACTGGGCGCACCCCTTCCTGGAAGCGCCCTTCGCCGTGGAGAACGGGCAAGTGATCATCCCGGACCGGCCGGGGCTGGGGATCGCGTGGAACGAGGACGCGGTCAGCCGCTTCCTCGTCCGCCCCTAAAGGCAAGGGCCGCACGGAGCCGAGGCACCGCCGGGAGTGGCGTTGAACGCCGCTCCCCCTTGCCGCTAGCAGCCCAGCGCGTCGGCCAGGGCGGTGAAGGACGGCACGGCGAGGTCCACTGCACCGGCGGGCTTGGTTTCGCCGGTGTTGAGCCCGAACTCATCCGGTTGCGCCACGAAGGCCGTGCGCAGCCCCACGGCCCGTGCGGCCTGCAGGTCGCCGCTGTGCGCGGCCACCATCATGGTCTCCTCGGGCTTCAGGTTGAAGGCCTCGGCGGAGGCAAGATAGACAATGGGCTTGGGCTTGTAGTCGCGGGCGATCTCGGCGCCGAGGATGGCGTCCCAGTGAAAGCCGTTGCGGCGTGCGAGATCGACCATGAGGGCGATGTTGCCGTTGGAGCACGGCGCCAGCAGGAAGCGCTTGCGCAGGCGCATCTGCGAGGCCGGCACGTCGGGCCAGGCGTCCAGGCGGTGCCACGCCAGGTTGAGATTCTGCAGCACGGGCTCGGACAGCTTTTCCAGGCCGAAGCGCGGGCGGATGCGCTCGAGCATGTGGCGGTGGATGACATCGAGCTTGGAAAAGGGGATTCGCCCGGCGCGCACTTCCTCCATGGCAGGCTGATACTCGGCGCGCCACGCGTCGGCGAAGGCGATCCAGTCCAGGGAATACCCCAGCGGGCCGAGGATGTCCCTCGACTCGCGGGCCACACCCGTGCGCCAGTCCACCATGGTGCCGAACACGTCGTAGATCAGCGCCTTCACGTCCTTCATGGGTAGGGCTCCTTTATCCTGGGAATCGGCCCGTGCGCGCATGGCGTGGCTTGTGGCCGCGACCGCGAACAGGGATGTTCCGCCGAGCAGTAAGCGGCGGCGTATCTCGTTGGTCATGCCTGACTTCCTCCTGATCGAATGAGTCGGGGCGTCCGTGGTTTCTCCGATGCCCCGCGCTTCGCAGCCCCGCCGGTGCTCGGGGGCGGCAGGACCGGCCCGGGCGCGGGGTGCGGGAACCGGTCAGCCGGCCCGGCACGCATGACACCGAAGGCCGCGCCGCCGGGCGGGTGGCGGCTGCCGCGGCACCATCGGCCGTTGACCCCGCACACCCCGACGACGCGCGCCCGTCCAGCGAGCGCAGGCAACGGGCCAGGTCACGGACGGCTATGCGCCACCAGAGCGCATCCGCGCGCCGCGCGGATGAACTTGACATGGACCCGTGGACGCCGCGCCGCCCGCCCGGCACCATCTGGGCTTGCGCTCGCCGGCCCGGATGGGCACACGCTCCAGGAGAACCCTATGTATCGCCTGCACTACTTCCCCGGCTTCGGCAGCATGGCGCCGCACATGGTGCTACGCGAGACCGGCGCCCCCTTCGAGCTGGCGTCCGTGGACATCTCCCGGGACGAGAACCGGGCCGAGGCGTTCCTGCACCTCAACCCGCTGGGCCGCATCCCCGTGCTGGAGGCAGACGGCATGGCGCTGTACGAGGCGGCCGCCATCTGCCTTTACCTTGCCGACGCCCATCCCGGCGCGCAACTGGCGCCGCCGCCCGGCACCCCGGCCCGCGCCCTGCTCTACCGCTGGCTCATGTTCCTCACCAACACGCTGCAGGCCCACATGCTGTGCCACTTCTATCCTGACCGCGTAAGCGCCTCGGAGGCTGCGGCCGCCGAGGTCAAGGTTGCCGCCGAGCAGCGCGTCGCCGAAGACCTGGACTACGTGGCGGGCGAGATTGCCCGCACCAGCGGGCCGTGGCTGTGCGGGCATGCGTACACCGTGGCCGATCCCTTCCTGCTCATGCTGTGCCACTGGACGCTGGAGATGCGGCGCCCGGCGCGCGCCGTGCCCGCGCTGGCGCCACTGCTCGGACGCGTGTCGGCGCGGCCGGCGGTACGTGCCACGCTGGAGGCGGAGGCCCTGCCCGAACCGTGGTTCTAGGCGCAGCCCGCAATGGCGTGAGCCTGGGCGCCGATGACCTGGCGCCACCGTCTTGCGCCCTTGCACAACGCGCGGCCCGCATGGCCTTGCCAGGGGGCGACCGCGCCCGGCGTCGCGCGGTGCCGCCGAAAGGCCCGCTGGAGCCGGGCGAGGGCCCCGGGGCAGCGCCCCGCGCGCAGCTGTCTAGCTAGCCGATGACGCTGCCGGCCGCGTGGCCGGAGGCCCAGGCCCACTGGAAGTTGAACCCACCCAGGTGGCCGGTCACGTCCACCACCTCGCCGATGAAGAACAGGCCGGGCACGTGGCGCGCCTCCATCGTCCTGGAGGACAGTGCGTCGGTGTCCACGCCCCCCAGGGTGACCTCCGCCTTCTGGTAGCCCGCCGTGCCACTGGGTTTCACCCGCCAGTCGTGCAGGCCCTCGGCAAGGGCGTGCAGCGCCTTGCGGGGCGTCTGGTCCAGGGGCAAACCGGCGCCCCCGGCCTCACACCAGACTTGGGCAAGCCGGCGAGGCAGCGCCTCGGCCAGCACCGTGGCCGGCAGCGCGCGGCTTGAGCGATGGGCCTCGAACAGCGACTCGCCCGGATGGTCGGGCAGCAAGTCCACGTGGATCGGCTGACCCGGGGTCCAGTAGGAGGACACCTGGAGGATCGACGGTCCCGACAGGCCGCGGTGGGTGAACAGCAGGTTCTCGCGGAAGCGCCCCGCACCCGCCCTGGCCTCCACCTCGGCCGACACCCCGGCGAGATCCCCGAAGCTCGCCAGTTCCTGCGCATCGAAGGTGAGCGGCACCAGCGCAGGCCGCGGCGGCACCACCGGCAAGCCGAACTGCTCCGCCGCCCGATACCCGAAGGGGCTCGCGCCGATCTTGGGAATGGACAAACCGCCCGTGGCAATCACCAAGCACGGCGCCGAGAAACGGCCCGCGGAGGTGGACACTTCGAATCCGCCCGCGACGCGCGCGATGGATGACACCTCGCAGGGCATGCGCCACTGCACGCCGCCGGCGTCGCACTCCGACTTCAGCATGGCGATGATGCGCGTGGCGCTGTCGTCGCAGAACAGCTGGCCGAGCTTCTTCTCGTGCCAGCCGATGCCGTGACGCTCCACCAGATCGATGAAGTGCCGCGGCGTGTAGCGCGCCAGCGCCGAACGGCAGAAATGTGGGTTTCGCGAGATGAAGTTCGCCGGCGAGCAGTGCAGGTTAGTGAAATTGCAGCGCCCGCCGCCGGAGATGCGGATCTTCTCGCCAAGCTTGGCGGCGTGATCCACCAGCAGCACCCGCCGGCCGCGCTGGCCAGCGGTGGCGGCGCACATCATGCCCGCCGCCCCGGCGCCGATGACGATAGCGTCGAAGCGCGCGGTCAACGGGCCGGCCGGACGCCGGGCGCTCCCGGAGGCCGGGGCATCAGCGTGCGCGCAGTTCGCGCCGCAGGATCTTGCCCACGGGAGTCTTGGGCAGCGTGTCGCGGAACTCCACGTGCCTGGGAACCTTGTAGCCCGTGAGGTTGGCGTGGCAGTGGGCGATGACCGCCTCGGCGGTGAGGGAAGGGTCCTTGCGGACCACCACGGCCTTCACCACCTCGCCGGAGTGCTCGTCGGGCACGCCGATCACCGCTGCCTCGAGAATGCCTGGGTGGGTTGCGAGCACATCCTCCACCTCGTTGGGGTAGACGTTGAAGCCCGACACCAGCACCATGTCCTTGAGCCGGTCCACGATCTTGAGGTAGCCCTCAGGGGTGAACTGGCCAATGTCGCCGCTGGCGAAGAATCCGTCCTTGCCGATGGCGCGGGCTGTTTCGTCGGGGCGGTTCCAGTAGCCCGCCATGACCTGCGGGCCGCGGATGCACACCTCGCCCGTGCCGCCCAGGGGCAGGGCGTTACCAAGCTCGTCGCGGATCTCGATCTCCGTGCCTGGCGTGGGGATGCCGGCGGTGCCGGTGTGATCGGTGATGGTGGGCGGGTTGATTGTGGCAGCCCCGGAGGTTTCCGTAAGGCCGTAGCCCTCCAGAAGCGGGCGGCTGGTGATGCGCTTCCAGCGCTCGGCCACGGCCATCTGCAACGGCGCCCCGCCGCCGCCGAACACCTTCACCCCGCTGAAGTCGAGACGCGCGAAATCGGCGTTGTGGGCGAGGGCGTTGTAGAGGGTGTTCACGCCCACGAAGAAAGTGAAGCCGCTGCCATCGAGGGCCTTGACCAGGCGCGGGATGTCACGCGGGTTGGTGATGAGGATCTGCCGGCTGCCCAGCGAGAAGTGCATCATGCAGTTCATCACCAGCGCGAGGATGTGATAGAACGGCAGCGGCGCCACGGCCACCTCCTCGCCCTCCTTGATGGTGCCGCGGAACAGCGAGTACACCTGTTCCACGTCGGCCAGCACGTTGCGGTGCTTCAGCATCGCCCCCTTGGACACGCCGGTGGTGCCGCCGGTGTATTGCAGGAAGGCGAGGTCTTCCGTGTCCACCGCCGGCGGCTCGAAGCGCAGGCCACCCCCCCGCGCCAGCGCCTCGGGAAAGCGCACCGCCCCCGGGAGGCTCCACGCCGGCACCATTTTCTTGACGCGGCGAAGCACGAAGTTGAGCAACATCCCCTTGGGAAACCCCAGCATGTCGCCCACCGAGGCCACCACCACGATGCGTACGGGCGTGGCGCGCAGCACCTGCTGCAGGGCCGCCGCGGCACCCTCGAAAATGACGATGGCCGCCGCCCCCGAGTCCTGCAGCTGATACTCCAGCTCGCGCGGCGTGTAGAGGGGATTGACGCTTACCACCACCATGCCTGCGCGCAGGATGCCAAAAAGCGCCACAGGGTACTGCAGCAGGTTGGGCATCATCACCGCGACGCGGTCGCCCTTCTTCAGCCCCAGGCCCTGCTGCAGCCAGGCGGCGAAATCGCGCGACAGGCCGTCTACATCACGGTAGGACAGCCGCACGCCGAAGTTTTCGAAGGCTGGCCGGTCACCGAACTTCTTCACCGCCGCGTCCACCAGCGCGGGTACGGTGGGATGGGGCAGCGGGCCGATCTCCGCGGGCGTGCCGGGCGGATACTGGGCGAGCCAGGGTCGTTGCGATGCGCTCATGCCTGGATACCTCGATTCGATCACGCAACCCCTCGGCGGGGCCCGCGCTGGTGCGATCAGGTGCGGCTCTTCTCCGCTGCTGCCTCGGCCCTCTTGAGGACTTCGTACACGTCCCAAAGGTTGGGGGTGATCTCGATGGCGCGCCGGAAATACTCCACCGCGGCCACAGGATCGTTGCGGTTGAGGCGGCAGTGCCCCATGCCCTCGAGCGCGCCAAAGTGATGGGGGTTCAACTCCACGGCCTTGTGAAAATCGGCGAAGGCGTCGTCCCAGCGGTCGAGCAGCACATTGGCTTCCCCGCGCCGGTTCCACGCTTCGGCGAATTCGGGCTTGAGCTCGATCACCTGGGACAACTTGTCGCGGGCGCCGAGGTAGTTCTTTTCCTGCATGAGTTGCAGCCCGGTCTGGAACATGGGATCGGCCACGCTGTCGCCGGCCCGCATCCAGATGCCCCAGATCACCTGCTCGGCCACGCCGCGAATGAGCTCCTCCTCATCGCGCAGCGCCAGCAGCAGCACTGGGATATCTTCCATGGTGCCCACGTCCGCCAGGCGCAGGTAAGCGTGGCGCCGCCGCTCCAGCTGGCCGCTACCCGTGTCGCGCAAGGCCTCGGCGCGCGTCAGACTGCCCTTCCAGGGCTGCGCCGCAGCGGCGAGCCCCGCGGGCGCACCGCACACCAGCGCGGCCAGCAGGGCGACTGTGACCCTCATGCGTGAATCCCGAACCATCGCATCGCTCCTCGCAAGCCCCCCGCGCCCTCGCGTCGCGTCAGTTTGCCCGCCGGGCGTCCCCTGCACAAGGGCCAGGCGCGCACGATGCCTCCCGGGTGCCGGGGATTGCGCGGCGCATGAGGCGCTGCTCGAGGGCCTCCAGCCGCGGGGCGATTTCCGCGCCGACGAACATCTGCGGCTCGGAAGCCTGGTAGCCGCGCTCGCGCTCGCGATCGGCGGGCAGCGCGCGCGCCTGGGCAAACGCCTCGGGCAGCGAGAACGTGCGCCGCAGCGCCTCGTCGAAGAAGGCACGACCGAACCAGGTGAGATCCGAGCCGTTTCCGCAACCGAAGGACTGCCGGTTCGCCGCCGCGGCGGTGATCACCACGGTGCGCTCATCGGCCAGGGGGGAGACGAACCCCCCCGAGAAGCAGGCCGACACTACCACGATGCGCCAACGCACCCCGGCTTCGTCGAGCATGGCCTTGAGGACCTGGGGGGATACGGGCTGCAGCTGCAGCGGCCAGAATTCCATCGCCACCCGGTGATTCTCGGAGCCGTGGCTGGTGATGAACAGCAGCAAAAAATCCTCCTCGCGGTCCATGCGCTGCGCCACCGACCGCACCGCGCGCGATAGCGCCGTGACGCTGGCCATGGGCAGCGCCTGCACCGAGCGGGGATTGTTGGCAAGCGTCACTGTCCGGCCGCGGGCGTCGAGGCGCTCCTCCACCACCGAGGCGGCGAGAGTCGCCTCGTTGAGGAACACGTCCTCTGCCGCGTATCCCGCCACCCCCAGGAAGAACACGTCGGCGGTGCCGGGACGCTGGGCGTCGAGCCGCGCCACCGACCGCTCGAGCAGCTCAGCCTGGCGGTAGAGCTCGTCCTCGCGCACCGCGGCCCAGGCATCGGGCCGGTCCTCCGGCGCCACGTCCTCCGCGGCCTCCCAGAGGGGCTGGTAGGGAAACCACCAGAGGGGCGCCGCCGCCACCAGCGCGGTCCAGCCGAACGCGGCCAGGCGGGGCTGCCAGCGGGCCTCGACCGCGCGCGCGGCGGCCAGACCCACGGCCGCGGCCCACCACGCGAACAGCACGCTCCACGCCGTCTGCTCGCGCGCCTGGATCCAGGCCCACTCCGCGTCGATGGCCGTCTGCAGAAGCTCCCCCAGCAAGTCGAACCAGAAGGATGTGGCCAGGCAGGACACCGCCACCAGAGGCAACAGCGCCGGGCGGCGCAGCACCCGCGCCACCGCCCAGCCGGCCAGCAGGGCGAGGGCGAAGGGCAGCAGCAGCCTCGGCACCGCCTCCACCGCGAAGCGGCCCGCGGGCCCGCCGCGCTGTACCGCTGCGGCCACGCCGAGCGCCGCATCCAGCAGCGCCAGCAGCACCACCTGGTCGGCGAAGGGGCGCCAGCGCCGCCCCGGGGGCGGCCGCAGCGCGAACGCGCTCAGGCCCGCGGCGAGATTGGATGCGAGGTCGGCGATGGCGCCGCGGGGATGGGCAGGACCGTAGTGCTCGGGCATGGCGGGGGCCTGAGTGCGCAGGGTGCGGGCCGGAGAACGTCCGGCTTCACTTAGAATCGGAGACCGTTGTCCGCGGCGTCTGGGGGTGGACGGATTCTACCCGGCCGGCATGTCCCGGACCATTTCGAGAGCCATCCCATGCAATACAGCCCCACCACCACCGGCCTGGCCGGCATGTTCGCTCTTTTCCTGGCCGCTGTCAGCGCCCAGGCTGCCAACTACCCGCTGGGCACCATGACCTGCGAGGACATCGGCCGCTTCGCTTCCGAAACCATGGCTGAAAAGAAGCAGGGCCGCACCAGGGACGAGGCGCTGGCGTCCCTGGAGACGCGCACCTACGGCGACCCTGTGGAGAAGCGCAACCTGGCTGACGTGATCGAGATCCTTTACGGCAACCTCGGCCGCAACCTGGGCGTGCAGAGCGCCGGGGCGGTTCTCAAGAAGGATTGCGAAACAGGCCGCCCGCAATGACCGGCTCGCTGGCGCCGCGGTTCGTGTCCCTGGGTCTGCTGGCCGGGTTGCTGGCGCTCGCTGCCGTCTGGCAGCTGGCCACCGAGGAAGCGCTACGCCTGTCGGCCACCTTCACCTGGCTGCTCGCCTGCGTGATCGCCGGGGCGCTGCTATGCGCCGACGCCACGCGCGCCTGGCTGGCTGCCGAAGGCATCGTGGGCGATCCGGGCGCCGGGCAACGCACCGCGCCGGCACCCGCCGACCCCCGGGCGACGCTGCGCTTCGCCGCCGGGGCGGCATGGTTCACGGCCGGGCTCGCGGGCCTGGCGGCGTTCTACTACGGCTATCTGGCCCGGTTTCACGGATGAGCCCGCCCGCCGAACCGGGCATGCCCGTGCAGGCCGTGGACACCCCGGCCCTGCTGCTGGACCTGGACGCCTTCGAGCACAACCTGGAGGCCCTGGATCGCTCCCTGGCCGGCCAGGCAGTGCGCCTGCGTCCCCATGCCAAGAGCCACAAGTGCGCCGCCATCGCGCGGCTTCAGGTGGCGCGCGGCGCCGTGGGCGTGTGCTGCCAGAAGGTGAGCGAGGCTGAGGCGCTGGTGGATGGCGGCGTCCACGACGTGGTGGTGAGCAACGAGGTGATCGGCGAGCGCAAGCTCGCGCGCCTGGCAGCCCTGGCCTTGCGCGCCCAAGTGGGCGGGCGGGTGGACGACCCGCAGGGCGTGGCGGCACTGGCCGGCGCCGTGGCGGGGGCTGGCGCCCGGCTGGACGTGTACGTGGAAGTGGATGTGGGCGCGGGGCGCTGCGGCGTGCCCACGGGTGAACCCGCCGCCGCCCTGGCCACTCTGGTGGCGCGGCAGCCGGGTCTGCGCTTCGCGGGCCTGCACGCCTACCAGGGGGCGGCACAGCACCTGCGTACCCCCGAAGCGCGAGCCGCGGCCATCGACACCGCCGTCGCGGGCGTGCGCGCCACCCAGACAGCGCTGGCGCGCGCCGGCCTGCACGCGGCGGTGGTCACGGGTGCCGGCACGGGCACCTACCTGCTGGAGGCCGCCAGCGGCGTCTACAACGAAATCCAGCCTGGCTCCTACGTATTCATGGACGCCGACTACCAGCGCAATCTCGATGCTGACGGCGCACCCCTGTCCACCTTCCGCCAGAGCCTGTACCTGCTCGCCACGGTGATGAGCCGGCCGCGACCCGGGCGCGCCGTGGTGGACGCGGGCCTGAAGGCGCATTCCGTTGACTCGGGCATGCCGCTGGTGGCGGACTTCGCCGGTGCGCGCTACACCCGCGCCTCGGACGAACACGGTGTACTGGAACTGGCGCCCGGTACCGAACTGCCCTTGGGCGTCCGTATCCGCCTCGTTCCCGGCCACTGCGACCCCACCGTGAACCTGCACGAATGGATCGTGGGCGTGCGCGGCGGCGTGGTGGAATGCCTCTGGGCAGTAGACGCCCGCGGCGCTTTTTTCTGAGCGGTCGCGGGTGCCGCGCGCTTCGCTCAGCGGAACGCGTTGAGCATCAGCTCCACATAGAGGAATTCCGAGGCGTCACTGCGCCCGCTGGTGGCGCGCGTGAAGGCGCCGGGGCGGAACCACGCGTAGCCCACGTTGACCCCCACCCTCGCACCGACAGGGAAGCGCACCCGCACGTCGAACTCCTGCCCCATGAATGTGCCGCTGGCGCCGCTGGGATCGTGCAGGCCGGTGACGCCCCAGCGGTCAGTGGCGCTCGCCAGCCAGTACCAGCTATAGCCTGCGTCCACGCGCACCTGGGAGGCGGGGTCGAACTCGATCCTGAGCTTCGGGGCGCTCATGTTCTCCCACTGCACGTAGTCGTTGGCCGAGAACGGTCGGGAGAAGCCGAACAGGCGCTCGAAGCGCTGGTTCACACCGTCGGCGGAGTTGCGGTCGCCGCTGGCGTAGGAGTAGTTGGCGCTGAGTCGCGGCTTCCAGGGATGGAGCGGTGAGTAGCCCGCCTCCACCACGAGGCCCTGGGCCCGATGCTGCTTTGACCCGTCCTTTCCGAACTGCTGTGCGAGATCCACATCCCAGTCCCATCCCGAAGCGCCGACAATGCCGTAGGCGCGCAGCCCCATGGTGTGGACGTCGCGCGCCGCTCGGGCGGGCGAGAGCGCTGCGTCCTGCGTGAAGTGAAGGTAATAGGGCTGGAGCGTCACCACCTTCGACCAGCGCCGCCAGTCTCCGACGACGCCACTCAGCCAGCGACTGGCGTTGGTGCGGTCCAGCTCGTAGAGCAGCCGGTCGACCGGGCGCAGCGCGAGCAGATCCAGTTGCCAGTCGTTCTCCTGCCGGCCGAAGGTGGCGCGGAGGCCATCGAAGGTGTTGGTGGTGTTGCGCCATTCGTTGCGCGCGAGCAAGCGCCGGTCGAGGTACTCGAACGCCTGGCGCCCGAACTTGAGGCTCAGCGGTCGGCTCTTGCCGATGGCATCGGCGAAGTACAGCTCACCGAAAGCCTGTATCGGTTCTGCGGTGTTCACGTCGCGGTCGTTGTCGGGGAACTGGCTGCCGCTCCAGCGCGCATCCTCCACCTCCAGCACCAGGCGCAGCGGATCGAGCTTGTGCTTGATGCCGAGATAGAAACGGGTACGCAGCAGGAATGGGGCGTCGAGAGTCTGGACGCTGCGACGGTAGTCGTTGTCGCGGTATTCGTAGCGAACCCGATAGTCGAGACCCAGATCGATCCAGTCGAGACCCTCGAAGGCCTTGATACCGGTCTTGTCCGCCTGACGGACGTAGCGCGGCGGTTGCGTGTCGCGCCGGGGGCCGATGCCGCGCGACTCCACATACCTGCCGGTCGGGCCGCCGCCCTTCGGCGCCGGCGTCGGTGCTGGTTTCGGCTTCGCGCCCGCGGGCGCGTGGCCGGCCGCGTCCGTGGCGGCCGCGGAAATCTGCGGGATTGCGGCAGCAGCCTGCGTTGCCGGGGCAGGCGGCTGCGCGTCTGCGGCCGAGAGCGTGCCTAACGGTGTCATGACGATGCTGGCGAGCACCGCGCGAAGGAGCACAGTAGAAATGGCGATGTCCTTGAATGACGGCCCGGCCAGCAAGGCCGATTGCGAGAGGATTTCGTTATATACGTTCGAATATAAACGTATCCGGCCAGGCGTGCAAACCCATCGCCACGGCCCTGCGGCCCTTGAAGCCCGATCCCTTAGAATCGGGGCCTTCGGACGCGTCAGTGCGCTCCCCATTCGCATTCACCAAGGCGATCTCCCATGGCAGGCCCCCGCTACCCCGGCTTCGACACCCTCGCCCTGCACGCCGGGCAGCAGCCCGACCCGACCACCGGGGCTCGCGCCGTTCCCATCTTTCAGAGCACGTCCTTCGTGTTCCGCGACACCGACCACGCTGCGGCGCTGTTCAACATGGAGCGCGCCGGTCACGTGTACTCGCGCATCTCCAACCCCACCGTGGCGGTGCTCGAGGAGCGCATGGCGGCCCTGGAGGGCGGCGTGGCGGGGCTGGCCACCGCCAGCGGCCAGGCGGCGCTGCACCTGGGCCTGGCCACCATCGCCGGCGCCGGATGCCACGTGGTGGCCAGCCGCTCGCTGTACGGGGGCTCGCACAACCTGCTGCACTACACCTTGCGGCGCTTCGGCATCGACACCACTTTCGTGAATCCGCGCGACCCGGACGCCTGGCGCGCCGCCATCCGCCCGACCACCCGGGTGCTGTACGCCGAGACGCTCGGCAACCCGGGCCTCGACGTGCTGGACGTACCCTCCGTGGCCGACATCGCCCACGCCGTCGGGCTGCCGCTGTTCCTCGACTCCACCTTCACCACGCCCTACCTCATGAGGCCCTTGGAGCTGGGCGCCGACCTGCTCATGCACTCGGCCACCAAGTTCCTCGGCGGCCACGGCGTGGCCATCGGCGGGGTGCTGGTGGATGGCGGGCGCTTCGACTGGGAGGCCTCGGGCCGCTTCCCCGAACTCACCGAGCCCTACGAGGGCTTCCACGGCATGGACTTCCAGGAGGAGTCCACCGTGGCGGCCTTTTCGTTGCGCGCGCGCCGCGAGGGGCTGCGCGACTTCGGCGCCTGCATGGCGCCCGCCACGGCGTTCCAGATCTTGCAGGGCGTGGAAACCCTCGGCGTGCGCATGGAGCGCCACGTGGCCAACACCCGCAAGGTGGTGGAGTTCCTGGCCGCGCACCCGGCGGTGCAGGCGGTGAGCTATCCCGAACTGCCCTCGCACCCCGACCATGCGCTGGCGAAGCGGTTGCTGCCGCGCGGCTGCGGCGCGGTGTTCACCTTCGAGATCAAGGGCGGGCGGCCGGCGGGGCGCAGGTTGATCGAATCGCTCAAGGTGTTCTCGCACCTGGCCAACGTGGGCGACGCCAAGTCGCTGGTGATCCACCCCGCCAGCACCACCCACTTCCGCATGGACGACGAGGCGCTGCGCGCCGCCGGCATCGGCCCGGGCACCATCCGCCTGTCGGTGGGCCTGGAAGATCCGCAAGACCTCATGGACGACCTCTCCGGCGCCCTGCGCGCCTCGCAGAAGGCCTGAGCCCATGGAACTCAACGTCAACGGCGCCGCCGTCTACGCCTACAGTGGCGGCAAGACCTTCGATGCCGCCCTGCCCTGCGTGGTGTTCGTGCACGGCGCGGAAAACGATCACAGCGTGTGGGTACTGCAGAGCCGCTACCTTGCCCATCACGGCTTCGGGGTGCTCGCCCTTGACCTGCCTGGCCACGGCCGCTCCGGTGGTGCGCCGCTGGCGAGCGTGGAGGCCATCGCCGACGGGATTCCCGCGGTTCTCGACGCAGCCGGCGTGAAGGCCGCGGCGCTGGTGGGCCACAGCATGGGTTCCCTGGTGGCCATCGAGTGCGCCGCGCGCCACCCGGCGCGGGTCGCAAAGATCGCGCTGCTGGGCAGCGCCTTTCCCATGAAGGTGTCCGACGAGCTGCTCACAGCCACCCGCGACGACGAACCGCGCGCCCAGGACATGGTGAACATCTGGTCCCATGCCGCCATCGCCCATTACCCCAGCAACCCGGGCCCGGGCTTCTGGGTGATGGGCGAGGGGCTTCGGCTGATGCAGCGCCAGCGGCCCGGCGTGATGCACGTGGACTTCGCCGCCTGCAACGCCTACGCCAACGGCGAAGCGGCCGCCAGGGCGGTGAAGTGCCCGGCGCTGATGATCGTCGGCCGGCGCGATATGATGACACCGCCGCGCGCCGCTCAGGCCATTGCCGCTGCGCTGCCCGCGGTGCGCACCGTGGAGATCGCCGGCAGCGGCCACGCGCTCATGGCCGAGAAGCCCGACGAGGTGCTGGACACCCTGCGCGCGTTTCTGTGACGTCCCCGGGGCACGCGCCCCGGGTGTGCCTCACGGCAGGTAGTTGATGGCCTTCTCCGCCTGCTTGAGCAGGGTCTCGGCGTCGGAGACCTCGAACTTGCCGCCCTCCTCCACGTTGAGAGCCTTCACCACGCCATCCACCACGATGGCGGAGAAGCGCTGCATGCGCGTGCCGAAGCCGCGCGACTCCAGATCCAGCGCCAGGCCCAGCGCCTTGGTGAAGGTGGCTGACCCGTCGCCCAGCATGCGCACCTTGCCCTGGGTACCCTGCTCGCGGCCCCAGGCGCCCATGACGAAGGCGTCGTTCACCGACAGGCACCAGATCTCGTCGAAACCGGCCTTGCGCAGCGCGTCGTAGTGCTCGATGTAACCCGGCAGGTGCTTGGCCGAGCAGGTGGGCGTGAAGGCGCCAGGCAGTCCGAACAGGGCGATCTTCTTGCCCGCCGCGGCCTGGTCCACTTCCACCGCGGCCGGACCCACGGGGCAACCCTCGGTGGCCACCTCGATGTACTCGTACAGCGTTCCGGCCGGCAGCCGGTCACCCACCTGAATCGTCATGGCGATGCTCCTTGTTGGTTGCAGCGAAAGCGGCGGATTCTACCCCCGCACAGGCGCCGCTATACTGCTTTGCCCACTCCCGCAGCCCCAGCAGCGCCCACGCCATGAGCAAGGCCTTCACCCGCGAAACCGAGCAGGAAGACGACGAGGTCGACGAGCCCTCGCCCCTGCCCGCGGGCACCAAGAACTACATCACGCCCTCGGGCTACGCCCGCCTCAAGACCGAAGCGCTGCAACTGCTCGACAAGGAGCGCCCCGAGCTCACCCGCGTGATCGCCTGGGCCGCCTCCAACGGCGACCGTTCCGAGAACGCCGACTACATCTACGGCAAGCGCCGCCTGCGAGAGATCGCCCGGCGCATCCGTTTCCTCACCCGCCGCCTGGACGCCGCGGAAGTGGTGGACCCCGCCGCCCGCGAGCCCACCGACCAGGTGTTCTTCGGCGCCACCGTCACCGTGACCCGCAGCGACGGCCGCGAAGCCACCTACGCCATCGTGGGCATCGACGAAGCCGACGCCGCCCGGGGGCGCATCAGCTGGATCTCGCCCCTGGCCCGCGCCCTCATCAAGGCACGCGAAGGCGACAGCGTGGCGCTGCGCACGCCAGCGGGCGAGGAGGTGCTGGAAATCCAGTCGGTCGCCTATCGGGCCATCGACTGACGGACTGGGCGAGGCAGGACTTGCGCTGGCGGGCGCGGGACCCCGCCTTGCCGCGTAACCGGCTCTCCCACGGAGCCCCTAGGGCCGGGAAGGCCGACGGATCTCCCGGATCCGGCGTGAGGATGAACGCCCGTGCCCCTTCCTCCCGGGCGGGCGCGCTCACCGCTTCACGGTCCTGCTCTTCCTGGCGCTTACCCCAGCTTCTGCCTTTGCTTTCGGCGGCTTCGCTTTCGCACCCGTGGACGCTGGACGCATCGCGGCCTTTGCTGGCGGTGCGAGCGCCGCGGGGTCTGCCCGGGACTTCGCCACGCGACGGGCACGGGCGGCCTTTTCCGGCGCTGGCGCGGCCTCCACCGCAGTCTCGCTGGGCAGGGCGCCCAGCTCCAGGCCGAACAATTCGCAGAGGCCAGGGGCCGCCAGGATCCTGTCCGAGGACGGCCGCCGCTTCGCCAGCGGCAGCCCCCTGCCCGCCTTGGCGATGAGGTCCCTCTCGTCGACCTTGCGCAGCTTGAAGAGCAGCTCGGGCTGTTTGTCGAGCCGCGCACCGATGCCGTAGAACACCGCCGCTACGTGCTTGCACATGGAGGCCCAGTCAGGGCAACTGCAGGAGAACTCCAATTCGGCGGGCGCAGGGAAAAGCCCGCGCTCCCGCTGGCAAAGGCGCGCCATCACGCTCCGGGACAGGCGGCCCTGCAGCAGATCAACCAACGATTCGATCCCGTCCACGCAGTCGGTACAGATCGAGGCCCAGCGCACCTGTGGCACGGCCGACACCTTCACAGCCACCCTGTAGAGGCTGGAGCCGGCGACAAGCGCTGTGACCTTGCCAGCCGCGATCTGCAAATCGACGACCGCGCCATGGCGCAAATAGGTTTGCCCACGCGGCAGGCGGTTCGAGAAGTCGCTGTAACGGCGCAGATTCTCGCACCAGGCCTTGCCCCAGAACGTGCTGGCGATGGTGTGGCCCTCGATCACCACCGGGGAGGTGGAATGGCCCTTCTTCTCGATCTGTCGCAACTCGCGCGCGGCCTTGCGACGCCCCTCGGCGACGGACACGTAGCGAGGAAAGCCATAACCATTGTGGTATCCCATGCCTTACTCCTCAATCGCGGCGTTGAAATCCAGCGCGACGAGCCTGATCAGATCTTCGTCCTTCATCTCCGTCAGGTTCAGCTCTGCGCCGCCTTCGAGCAGCTCCTGCGAGAGCTGCTTCTTCGACTCGATTAGCTCGTCGATCCTTTCCTCGACCGTGCCCCGGCAGATGAACTTGTGGACCAGCACGTTCTTCGCTTGCCCGATGCGAAACGCGCGGTCCGTAGCCTGATTCTCCACCGCCGGGTTCCACCAGCGGTCAAAGTGAATTACGTGCGAGGCCGCCGTGAGGTTCAGGCCTGACCCGCCAGCCTTGAGCGACAGGATGAAGAACGGCACCGACTCATCCTCCTGGAACTGCATGACCAGCGCCCGGCGTCTCTTGATCCCCGTCTCGCCGTGCAACACCAGCCCGGGCCGGCCGAACACACCGCCGAGGAACGCCGCGAGCGGCGCAGTGATCTCGCGGAACTGGGTGAACACAAGCACCTTCTCCTGCTTCGCGGCGATCACCTCGCCCAGCTCGCGCAAGCGGGTCCACTTGCCGCTATCGTTCTCGGCCCACGCCCCGTCACCCAGCCACTGCGAGGGGTGGTTGCAGATCTGCTTGAAGCGCATCAAGAACGCGAGCACCAGCCCCCGGCGCTTGATGCCCTCGGCGTCGTCAAGCTGCTCGGCCAGCGCCTCGACCGCCTGCTGGTAGAGCGCCGCCTGCCCGCGGGTGAGCTGGCAGAACGCCTTGACTTCGGTCTTGTCGGGCAGGTCAGCGACGACGCTGCGGTCGGTCTTGAGCCGGCGCAGTATGTACGGCCGCACGAGCTCGCGCAGCGGGCCGTAAGGGTTCGGCTTTCCGGCCAGGCCCTTGGTGTAGTTCGTGAAGGTCTTGGCCGAGCCGAGCAGGCCCGGATTGATGAAGTCGAAGATCGACCACAGGTCGCCGAGACGGTTTTCGATGGGCGTGCCGGTGAGCGCGATACGCGCCCGCGCTGCGAGTCTTTTCGCTGCTAGCGTCTGCCTGGCGTGCGGGTTCTTGATGGCCTGGGCCTCATCGAGCACCGCCAGGCGCCATTGCGTCGCCGTGAACCAGGGGACGCGCAGCAGCGAACCGTAGCTCGTGATCACGAGATCGATGCCATCCAGGCGCGCGGTTTCGGCGGATTTCAGCTGGTTACCGGTCATGGCCGAAGTGTGCGCGATCATCGCCTTCAGCGTCGGTGCGAAACGCTCGATTTCGGCCGCCCAGTTGGCGAGCAGCGAGGCCGGCGCCACCAGAATGCTGGGCCGCGCGGAATCGCGCTGCGTTCGGCGCAGCACGAGAAGCAGCGAGAGCACCTGGATGGTCTTCCCGAGGCCCATGTCGTCCGCGAGGCATGCACCGAGCCCGAGACGCGACAGCAGATTCAGCCAGCGCACTCCCACCTCCTGGTAGGGACGCAACGTGCCCTTGAGTTCACGGCCCGGACTGACCTTGGCGAGCCCGTCGGGCGAACGCAGCGCCCTGAGGGTGTCGGCAAGCCAGGGGCCGGCGACCACCCTAGACCAGTCGGGATCATCCGGGGTGGCTGCCGCACCCTTTCCCAGCGCCGCGCCGGCGAGCATGCCCACGGCCTCGGCGAATGACAGGCCGCCCTCGGCCGCGAGCCGCTCGACTCTCTGGAAGCGGTCCATCATCCGCGCCAGCCGCTCGCGGTCGACCTCGACCCACTGGCCCCGAATCAGCGCGAGACCGCTCGCGCCAGCGAGGAGCTGCTTCAGCTCGGCCCGCGTGAGCGTCTGGCCGTCGAGAGTGGCCTCCATGTGGAAGTCGAGTAACGCATCGGTACCCAGCGATGATGGCGCTTGGGCTCCGACCGTGGCTGCCACCTGAGGCCTCACCGGTCGTCCCGCGCGCCAGCGCGCCGGCATACGGATCATGATCCCGGCATGCTCCAACAGCGTCACATCCCCGAGCAGCTGGAACGCCTCCTGAGGCGACCATCGAAGCGGATGGAAAATCTCGCCGGAATCGACCATCTCCCTAAGCCAGGGGCAGTGACCGGCCGCGCGCTGCACCGGCAGGAGTAGCGACAGGAGCTTGTCCTTGTTGGCGGAGGATGAATACTGGCGCAGGGCGTGACCGAGCGGCAGGTGCTGCGCCTTTCCGTGGATCGAGAGCCGATGGGTGTAGGTGGCGAGGAAGGCGAACGGTGCCTGCTCGTCCTTGGGGTTTTCAGCGAGATTGAAATACACGCGACCGACCACGTTCCAGGCGGGATTCAGCCGCTTCAGGAAGTCCGGGAGCGCGAGCTTCGATCGTGAGTGCTCGGCAGCGAAGGCTTCGCCGAGGTCGGCCCAGAGGCCCCGAAGCACATCGGCTGTCAGGTACTCGGCGCCCGGCATCATGGGCGATGCGGCGGCAAGCGTGTTCAGATCGTCCGGGGGCGCGGGAAGCTGGGTCTCGCGCTCCTTGATGTCCGGTCTCGTGCAAAGCGCGGTCACGAAGCGCACGCCGAGCTCTTGCCAGTAAGTGAACGCGGGTGGCAAGACCTGACCTACCTCGGCTGCGCCGAGATGCAGGATTCCGTGACCACTGCCGCGGTCGAACGCCTCGCGGATCCTCGCCGCGAGAAACGGTTCGAGCGCCGCGGCATCGTCCTGCGGGACAACAGCAAGACGACCGTGGGGTGTGAGCACCGGGGTGAGGCGCCCCTTCGCGGCTGCGGCCGTCATCGCCATTCGCCCCCCGGCAACGCTTCCCATGCTTCACCGGGAAACAGCGGCAGGCGCTCCCGTCGCATGATTCCGGCAGCATCATCGGCGCTCCAGAGGACGCCAGGGGGGAGAACTGGCGCGGCGGAAGACGGGAATGATGCCCGGACGGATCGCTCCGTGGCGTGGCGCAACCCGCCCGTTGCACAACAGACCTGCCCGCCCCCGCGTTCCAGGCAGCGCATGCGCCATTCGATCGCCCGGCCAGGCTGCCGACGGACGGTCGACGTTGCATCGCTCAGGTCGCCCCCTTGCCCCGCAACGCGAGTAAACGCGCCACTTTGGGCCGGCTGGCATGGCAGCGGTAAAGAGGGAGTTCGAGCTGAAGTTCCCGCATCCCTGGACTCTATTCACCGTGCCTCGCACGGTCAACCTTGCCCAGCCGCGCCCGGCATCCTCCTCCGCAGTGACCATTCAACGCCGCTTGGCTCAGGATCAGCGTAACCCACGGTACCACCGGTACCGCCGGTACTGCCGGGAACCGCTGGCCGAACCCGCGTGCCGGTAACGGCGACACCGCTGTCGTATCTCTCCTGGCACATATGCGCGGGCCGTGGCGCGGATCCCGGCAAGCGCTGCAAATGCCCCTTAGCGCCGCCCCCCTTACAAGCGCGCGATCGAAACGCCAGAGCGGCACGTGCCCGGACCTGCTCGCGGTCGCCGGCATGAGGCAGTCGAAAAATCCCGGAGCGGGCCGCTTCCCGGAAAGGTCCGGCGCCCGAGTCACCACGTCGGCGTGCTGAAGCAGCAGCTGCTCGTTATTCAGGACCAGTGCCGCCGCGGCGGCGATGCTGCACGCGTCGCGCTCGCAAACCTTCGCGAGCACCCACATGGCCTGAGCCAGTGCGGGCTGGCTGACCCTGGCGCCACGCGCGATGAACGCGTCCGCCGCAGCGGCCTGCCGGTTCAGCGATCTAGCTGCTCATCTCGCCGCGGAGCGGGGTCTGGAGGAGGCGTACCTGCGCCTCGCGCGTCCAGCCGGCGGCCGCGCGCTGTCCCAGGACGAGGGCGAGCTTGGCCATGGCCGCCTCCGAGGTGAGGTCCCTGCCAGCGATCACGCCGACGTCGGCTAGCGCCCGACCCACCTGGTAGTCGCCCCGCACCTGGCCGCGCGGACACTGCGTGACATTGAGAATCAGGACGCCCCGGGCACTTGCTTCGCGCAACACCGCGAGGAGATCGGCACGCTCGGGGGCGTTGCCGGAGCCGTAGGTCTCGAGCACCAGACCCTCGAGCGGAGGTCGGAGGAAGTTCTCGAGGACGGCGGAGGTGATGCCCGGGTAGAGCCGCAGCGAGGCCACATGAGCGCTCAGCTCGGTCCGCACCCGCAACAACCGCGCATCGGCCGGCAGGCGCAGAGCCTCATTTAGATTGACGTGGATGCCCACGGTGGCGAGCGGCGGAAGATTGGGCGAGTCGAACGCGTCGAGGCTCGATGCGTCGTGCTTGATCGCCCGGTTGCCGCGCAGGAGCTTGTGGTGAAAGTAGAGTGTAACTTCGGGGATCGGGTAGAGCGCCGCGAGCTCCAGGGCCCCGAGGAAGTTGCCCAGGGCGTCGCTGCGCAGGTGGCCGAGCGGAATCTGCGAGCCCGTGAGCACCACCGGCTTGGCAAATCCCTCGAGCATGAAGGACAGTGCCGATGCAGTGAATGCCATGGTGTCGGTGCCGTGCAGTACCACGAAGCCATCGAATTCATCGTGCATGCGCCCGAGATCCTCGCCAACGCGGGCCCAGTGAGAGATCTCGAGGTTTGCGGAGTCGAGCAGCAGGTCGTACTCGATGACCTCGTAACGGACACGCGCTCCCGAAGCGAACGGGGCCGTCGTGAAGCTCGGCCGCCCGCCGTGCTCACCGATGCCCACGGCCGGGTCATGCAACTGCGGCGTCCGGGCAATCGCTTCGAGGAGCGCCCCCCGCGAGGGCGTGAAGCCCCGGGGCCCCGGGCGCATGCCAATGGTGCCCCCGGTATGGAGCACGAGCAAGGTCCGCGGGATCGGTTCGGTGTCGATCATCCTTGGAAGTCTAACGCTGTCCGGGCCCTGGAGGGCACCGCCGGGATGGCTCACCGAGGCCTTGCACACGGCGACGGGAGCGCGGGTGGCACGGCATCAGCACGCAGGAGCTTGCCGGTTGCGGCTACGGACCGGCGGCGCGCATGCCACCTCATGGGATTTTCGCTGCGACTGAACCACGACGGGCCTCAGCCGACGTGTACCGGGCTTCGCCCGCGGATACCGGGCGCCCGGACCGGGCGAACCGGTGATTGTGTGACACAGGCTTGAAAAGCGCGCATGCTTTGGTAACATTGTTACCTCATGACCACCGACGCTTCGTTCGATTACCAGATCGGCCGACACGAGGGCGACGCCGCAGTGCGACGCGGCCTGCTCGATGCCGCGGCCATGCTACTAGCCGAAGAAGGACCGCAGGCGCTGACGCTGCGCACCCTGGCCCAGCGGGTCAACTGCTCCACCAAGGTGGTCTACACGCTGTTCGGCGGCAAGAACGGCTTGAGTGAAGGCCTGAAGGTTGAAGGCTTCGCCCTACTGCGCTTCACGGTCGAGCGCGAGCGGAGGCGCCATCGAGACCCGGTGCGCGCGCTCGTTCCCGTCGTGCTGTCGTACCGCGCGTTCGCGCTCTGTAACCGGGCGTTGTTTCACGTCATGTTCGGCAATGCGCTGCCGGACCACGTGCCCACAGACTTCTCACGCCAGCAGGCGCAACTCGCGCTCAGCGCGCTGGAAGAGGCGGTGGCCCAGGCCCGCGCCGCGCTCGGCGCCGGGTCCGCGGATCACGGCGAGGCGGCGGTTCGGCTCTGGGCCGCCGTGCACGGCCCCGTCTCGCTGGAGCTTGAAGGCATCACCCCGTTCGACACCGAAGGAGAGCGGCTCGCGCGGCTGGCGGTCGCCGACGCGCTGTCCGGGCTGGGGCTTTCGGCGCCAGCGAAATAGACCCCTGATAAAGCCTCCCACGACCAAGCAAGCATCAACGATGAAGACAAGCGCGTATCGAATCAACCGGCGTCGCGGCGCGCAATCATCGCCAGCGGGGCAACTCTCGGCCGCGACGCGCACCACGATTGCGGCCCTCGCGGCTGCACTGCTCGCGGCCTTGCCTAGGCCCTCCGCCCTGGCCAATGACGACACCGGCGCCACCCTGCGCGTGGAGGTATCGTCGTTTCGCAATACCAAGGGCACGCTGAACTGCGGTCTGTTCACCAAGGCCAGCAGCTTTCCCGACGGCGAAGGCACAGCCACGGTGCGCGCGCCCATTGATGGCACGCAGGGCGTGTGCACCTTCAGCAATCTCAGGCCGGGAACCTACGCGGTGGCAGTCTTCCACGACGAAAACAGCAACGGCAAGCTCGACAAGAACTTCGTCGGCATACCTACCGAGAGCTACGGCGTAACCAACAACCGCACCCATGCGCTGTCGAGCCCGAAATGGGATGAGTCCAAATTCGCCGTTGCGAGCGGGGAGCCCGTGATTCTGCGGGTGAGCATGAGGTACTGATGCGCGCCCCGGGTTCAGCCGGCCGTTTCAGCGGCATCGACGCAAGCAGGCACTTTCTTTGTCTCTGTGGTAACGATGTTTCTGACAAATGGTGAGTCTCCCCGCACGAAGGAGGCGCGATTGCACTCGAATACGACAACGCTGCTGACCGGGGCCGGCAACGGCAACGGTCTCGATCTGGCAAGCCTGCGGCAGATGCTGCAGCTTAACGTGATGGGCGTTGCCGGGTCCTCCCACCGGTACGGTGCACAGATGAAACGGCTACGGCCGGGGCGGGTCCTGAACGTCGCGTTGTCGGCCGCCTCTTGGCTGGCGCCGTTCTTCACGGCACGCGGTCGATCCAAGGCGTTGGCGGTCAACTTCTCCGATGCGCTGGCCAGGGAGATCGAAGATTTCGGGGGCCGCATCAGCGGCCAGTCGCCTGATTCGACCGATACCACGTTGTTCGACGGGGTCGACCCACGGCGCATTGCCGGCTGGCACCCTTTCGGCGAGGCAAGCTGCGCAAACCCGCGCGGTAGCGCGGATCTGACGCCCGACGGCGGTATGGCGAGGGCGGTCAGGTGCGCGAGGAGCATGCTTGTATTTGTCAGACGCTTCACGCCGCGCGCATTCGCGGCGGCGGTGTCCAAACGGTTGCTGCGGCCGCTTGACCCCCACGAGGAGGCCGCGTGATGCCCCAAACCGGCTTCGCCGAGTCCACCGTCCCAGCGCCACCCATTCGTCGGCCCACCCGTTACTTCAAACTCACAGAGGAGTCCTGCAATGCGCTTACCGTACCGTCTCATCCGTAACCTGCACGTGGCGGCGGCACCCATGATCGGCGCGTTTGTCTACTCTGGCGATCTGCGCGACATGGCGGCATTCAGCGCGATCGTGCAGTGGGTCGTGTTCCCCCTAGTGGCGGGCGCCGGTGTCGCGCTCTGGCTCGGGCGGCGGTTGGCGCGCACGGCACCCGGCGGGTTGCGGCAGTAATGCGGGCGCGCATGGGGCGCAGGGCCGGCACCGCGAAGCGAATACGAATCCCGAAAAGTTCTTGCGCAGCCTGCTACCGTCGTTCCTGTGCCTCGGTCCGGTCGCCCGCTCGGCAGGGCGAAGGTTCCTCCCGTGAAGCAGCGACTCACGCGTGGCTCCGGCCTGGATCAGCGTTTACCGGCCGCATCCCGCAGATCCCGGGCCTCGGCCGAGCGAGCGCGCTTGTCGTTTCTGCCTGCACCCTTGTCGTGCTTCTCCCAGTTCAGCCTCCGAGGGCGAGCGGCAATTCCCGCGCGGGTACAGGGGGGCACTGCGGGGCGCAGGCAGACCCCGTGCGGGGCATGCGCGCGACCACCGGGTCTGCCACCGACGCGAGGCTCCTCAGCGGGCCCCCGAGCGCGCTGCGCCCCGTGTCGATGTGGAGCACAAGATTGAGTAGCCGCGCCCTGCTCATCCATGGCGCCAGCCCTGCAGCGCGCTGCATGTATCCCTGCTGGCACATGACGATGCGGTAGGTGCCGTCGCGGAAGGGCTCTTCGCGTCCGGCACAACCAGGTCCAGAGCGATTCCACCCCCTCAGCCATGTTCCTCGCCCGGTAGTGCCGGAGGTACTGGTCCGTGCATCGTGGCCAATAAGGACGGCCAGCGGCGGCGGGTGGTTGCGTTCCAGATGCTCCTGGACCAGATCCTCGCGTCAATCCGCGGCGCCTCACCCCGGTCCGGAGCACAACCCTCTTACCTCGCTGCCGGCTCTGCTGTGCCGCAGCGCCGGCGCGATATGACGCGCTCAGCGCAGCAGCAGGATGCCCACGGTGGCCACCGTCCCAAAGGCGGCCACGGCCCAGAGCCACTTGGTCAACCTGGTAGGAGAAAACGCAGGTCTCTCCGCAAGGAGCTGCGCCCCCGGGGAGGGCGCTTGCCCAGCGGGCTGCTCCACTGGCCGGCTGCCCAGGGAGACGAGGCGCATGGTGGCATCGGTGGAGTCGAATGCCCTGGACAGCGTGTACGCGGGCGGGGAGGCGACCAGATTCAGGATGACCGGTCCCGCCGGGGCGGGGGCGCTGCTGTCGCCACCGGCGCGGCCCGTCTCCGACTCCGGCAGGCGCGGCGAGGCAGGCCTCGCGAGGCTCGCCCGGATACGCTGCTCGACGGCGCTGGCGCGGCCCTCCTCAACGCTTGCGCGCAGGTCTTCGGCGAACTCGCGCGCATGCTGGTAACGCGTGTCGGCGGACTTCGCGAGAGCCTTGGCCACCACGAAGTCGAGAATGGGAGGAATCGCCGGGCGGAGGCTGCTGGGCGCTGGCGGCTCAGCGTTCATGGTCTGGTACATCAGGCCGTGCAAGTTGTTTGCCTGGAAGGGCGGCTCGCCAGCGAGCATCTCGTAGAGCACCACTCCCAGGGCGAAGATATCGCTGCGGTGGTCGGCGCGCCTCCCCGCTACCAGCTCCGGCGAGATGTAGCGCGGCGAGCCGAAGATTGCCCCCGTCATGGTCTTGATCTCGGAAGTGCAGAGGCGGGCAATGCCAAAATCGGTGATCTTCGCGCGGCCGTCGCGCCCGATCATGATATTGCTGGGCTTGATATCGCGGTGGATCACGCCGCGCGCATGGGCGAAGGAAAGCCCCTCCGCCACCTGCGCAGCGATACTCACGGCCTCCGCCGCGGGCAGCGCGCCGCGCCGGGACAGGAGGGCGCGCAACTCCTGCCCCTCCAGGTATTCCATGGCCATGAACGCAATTTCACCGATCTTGCCCACGTCATGGATCACCACGATGTTTGGATGGTTAAGGCCACCGGCGGCCCGCGCTTCCTGGTAGAAGCGCGCTTCGACCTCGGCCATGTCCTCTATGGGAGAGGTAAGGTTTATCGTCTTGATGGCGACCAGGCGATCGAGCAGCCGGTCGCGGGCCTTGAACACCGTGCCCATGGCCCCCTCTCCGAGGCGAGCCACGACTTCGTAGCGGCCGAGCTGGCTGACCACTGGGGCAAGGGCGGACGCAGACGCGTCAAAGGGGCGAGCGCCCCCCCCTCCCGAGATTGGGCGTTGGACGGCCTGGCTCACCGGTAGGCCTTGAGGTTGCGGAACACCGGGCCCCAGATGGGATGGCCCGCTTCCGCGGGGGAGAGCTCGAAGCGCGCGTCGAGCTGAAGCGCCCGCCTGAACTCCTCCCGGCACTGGCTCTCGCGATTCGAAACGCAGCTGATGAAGGCGAGATACTTGTGAGCCGTGATGCGGTCGCTCGGCCGAAGCCCCTCGTCGATGGCCACGCGAAGCTTGCGCGCGGAGGACATGTACTGCCCCTCTTCATAATCAAGGATGCCATCTTCGAGGGTACGCTGGGCTTGGCTCTTGCCAAACGGGTTCGAGAGGTTGCGAACGGTATTCCGGGCTTCCCTGACAGGGTCGGCCGCGCACCCTGCCAGCACCAGCGCGGCAAGCAGCGGCAACAGGCTCGACAGAGCCATTCGGGCGCCCATGGCTCTAGCTGCCCGCATGCGCATCGATCGCCGCTGCCGTGCGGCGTTTGGCCGGGAACAGCGCACGGGAGCCCAGCACGTGGCGTGCCATCCGTGGCGCGGATTCGGTCGTCTCGATCGAGGCTCGGTGCGCCTGCCGTCGCCTCCGTTGCGGTTTTGGCTGCCCGGAAACCGTCCGGGCGGTTCGCTCGAGAAATCGCTCGCGCAGCCTGAGCGCGCCGTGCGGGCGCGTCGCACCCTCCGCCCGGCGAGGCGCCGCAACAAGACCGGCAAGCCCCAAGGCTGCTCGGGGAACGCGTTGAATTGCTTCGATCACGGTTAGCCTGCTCGAATCCAGCGTATCGAATGACCTTCCCTTGCGGGCTCCTGTTAAGCGGGTCGCATGAAATCTGGACTTCTGGAGCCCAATAGAGAAGGGGCTTCGCGGGCAAGAAACACGCTCGCTGCTAAAGCTTGGCGCAATTGCACGAGAGGCGCAAGCCGGTCGCGGAACTGCCTTTGCTGGGTACCGCGAGTGTGGACATCATGGTCGTGACAGCCCTGAGCCGCTTGAGGGTACGCAAGATCATCGATCTGCATGCCGTACTGAGCTGGCCGGGCATCAAGCCCGCAGACCGAGGTCCGCCTGAAGGGAACGGGCAACCCCTGCGCCCCGGGCGGGCCAGTCGCGCCAAAGGTGACGAGATTCACTGGGGCAACAATACGATACTGGTCAACACCAGCGCACGCGACGCCCGCCAAGACCGGCGTGGCGCTACGCCGGTGATGACGGAACCGGGTGGTACGCGCCAGGCGCTGTCGATGATCTCCACTTCCAATACGCAGGGCCGCGCGAGTTGGATGATCGTTGTCGGGGCCTTACACCGCGAAAGGCCGATCAGGTGCCTGCAGGTGCTGGCGGGCAAACGCAGCTGCCGGCGCAAGAATGTCTTTCCTAATCCTGGCAAACCCGTGGCCCATCACTGCAAACCCATGAAGGCTAGGCCGGCCGACACCAGGCGGGACATCGAGGTGCTCTAGCTGCTCACACACCGCCTCGACAAGCGGCTCGACACCTACCTAAACCGGGCCATCCATTCTCAGAAGCCGGGGCGAACGAAGGCAAGGCGCCCACCGAAGCGGCGAAAACATGCAATCCTCGCCACCGGCTGCGACCCGGTCCGCAGCTGCTTGCAGGTCCTGATCGTCAGATTCACCGCGCAACCACATCATCGGGTCGGATCAGTAAAACTTGTGCTTCAGGCGCACCCGCTGCCCCGGCTCGAGATCCAGGATAGTCACATGGCTTGGGAAGCTGCCGTTACGGATCTCGATCTCCACTCGGCCGGGAGCAACCTCCACCGCGTGCATGGGGGGGGTCACACCCACCCGGGCGCCGTTCACGTAGATCTCGCCCCATGGGCTCACGGCCAGCGTGATCTCCGCCTTCTCCACGGTATTGACCGGAGCGGACGCTCGCGCGGAGCCGGCAGCCTTGTCGGCACCGGGGTCGGCCCGCTGGTCGGGCTTCGCGGCGCGGCTCGGCGCGGCGGCGGCGGCGGCGGTGGTGGTGGTGTGACCGGGTTCACGGCCCGGAGAGCTGGCTGCCCTTGGCGCCTGTGGCTTCGTGTCCGCAGGCCGATCTACCACCCGGGTCTGCGTCTGTGCAGGCGGGGCTAGCGGCTGGAGCGCGGGCGTCGCGTCGACAATGGCCGTCTCGGCAGCCGGTGGATCGGATTGCCCGCGCGGCAGCGAGAGCATCACCACACTGACGAGGAGCACCACCGAGACAGCCGAGGCAGCGTAGGCGAGACGCCGGTTGCGCAGCCAGGGAGAACGGGGCGGCGGCTTGGGCTGCGCCGAGCCGGCCCGGGCACCTCGCCCGACGCGGGCATGACCCGAGCCTGCGGTCTCCTCACTGGGGGTGCCGTCGACCGCTTCCCACACCTCATGCTCGCGCACGTGCTCGTCCGTGCGGAGGCCGACGTACTCGAACATCTGCGCGAAGTCCGCAGATAACCGGGAAACCGCGTCGAAGAATGACCGCGACACGATTACCTGCCCCGGCTCCGCGAAGGTCATCAGGCGCTGGGCGACATCGATCCCGTCTCCCATGATGCTGGGCTGGCCCTCAGGGCCCTTGACGAGTCGCACGGGTCCGCGGTTCAAGCCCATGCGCACCTCCAGGCGCGGTCCATTCCTGCCGGGACGGCGAAACGCGTCGCGCAGCGCAATGCCTACGGAAAGGGCATCCGACGGATCACCAAGGAAGTTGATGGCCACGCCGCCTGCGGTGTCGAGGATGATGCGATCGTCGGGCGGAAGGTCGGCGATGGCGTCCGCTACCCTTGCGTTGAATCGCTCCCTCAGCAGGATCTGCTCAGACACCGGCTTGCGCGCGTAAGCCGCGATGTCGACCGTCAACACGCTGCAGACGAAGGTGCGATCGATGCCGTCAGCTGCTGCGTCTCGATCGGTGCCCCCGGCTGGCGCATCGAGGTCGGCGGCGGCACTTTCCGCGGCATGCGCGGGGATATCCTCGGGCGGCGTGGGCATGATTTCAAAAACGCCGCTCGGTGGCATGGGCATCCGGTTCGTGGAGCCGCTCACACCGGGCGCGCGCCGAATGATCCGTGGGCCATAGGGCCGCGCGGCGACCGGTTCCCGCCCGATCCGGCGCGGCGCCGGATAACCGACGCAATCAGAACAAGAACGGTCCTTTGGATCATTTCATGTCCCCTCGAATTGGCTTCAACGGGGGTTTAGAGCAAAACGCAACTCGCTGCGTCTCCTGGACCCGAGCGTGCTTGCTTCGGAGAAACACCTCAGATTTCGAGAATGGGGAAACCGTTTTCGCAGTCTATTCAACGCGGTTCGAGCGGTCAACCGCACTGGAAAGGCGGACCTCCCCCTATGCTGCGATTCGAGCAGGGCACTGGCCCGGATAAGCGTCTACCGGACGCATCCTGCGGCCCCTGAGCGTCGGCTGACCGAGCGCATTTTTCGTTTCTGCCGGAACCGTTGCCGTGCTCCTCCCGGATCAGACTCCGAGCTCCAACGGCAATTCCCGCACCGGTTCGCGCGAGCGCTGCAGCGCGCATGCTCCGCGCCTTCAGGCCTGGGGGCGGATGGTGTCGCGGCTCAGGCCGCGACACCCGTCAAGGCTCGAGCCACACGGCTCCAGCAGTATCTATGCGCGCCCGCCGGTGACCTTCGCGCCGCAGCGCCAGCCAGTCCAGGCTCAGCACCTCGAACCGCAGCACGGCCAGATGGTGGCCGCCACCAGACTCGCCGGCGTCCACCCCGAGGGGCGTGCCTGGCGTACGGGGCGCGAGGTAGTCCGCCGCCGAGGCACCCTGGGCAAGCCTCGCCCAAGCTTCGTCGACGGTTGGCCCATCCGCCAGTACCTCCGCCCTGGCTTGCGCCCGCAACTGCCAGTGCAGGCGACTGCTCCAGAACACCACCACAGCCTGTGGGACAGTCTGCAACTGCACCACTTTGGGCGTGCGCCGGTCAGTGAACACCTCCAGCACACGCGCTGACGGATCGGCCCGGCGCAGCACCACCGTGCGCGCCTGAGGGAACCCGCCGGCATCGACACTCGCCAGAACCGGCGTGCGCCATTCGTGGTGACGGTCAACCACCGCCCGGACCAGTTCGGTCCAGACACGGCATTCAAGCTGCTCGAGTGCTGGGACGTCGTGCATGGGGTCTCCAAAACGAGCGCGCCGCACATCAGAGGCGCAGCTGGCTCGGGCCTTGGCCGGAAGGGAAGATGTGGGTACGGGATGACGCGGACACAGTTTTGCCGGCAATGCCATGGTTGAGCGAATCCATACCTTGATTGAACAACACTGCGCCCTGACGAATCGGAGGCTCACCGACCTCGCCGCCGAAAATGACGTGGCTGCCGAACCCTCCATTTCAACCACCATGCGAACGCGGGTCCGATCCCCGGATTTGGAATGGCACTGGCGCTGAAAGGCCGCCGGGTCTGCTACACGTTCCCGGCCACCTGGAGTGCTGGAAACCCTGCTTGCAGATCTACAACCCGGAAGGCTTTTCGCTTGAGTTCGCAATGCCGGATTTCCAAGGCCTGTGCCATCATTCGAAGATGCTGCTCACTATCACATCCACGTCGGCTCCGGCCACCGATCTTGGGTATCTGCTATTCAAGAACCCCGGTCGGGTTCATCGCTTCGATCTGTCATTCGGCTCTGCGACGGTCTTCTATCCGGAGGCAACCGCCGAGCGGTGCACAGCATGCCTGCTGCTGGAAGTTGACCCCATCGGGGTGGTCCGCCGCAAGGCCAGGCCGACCGGCGATGGCGGGGTGTTTACTCAGTACGTGAATGATCGCCCGTACGTTGCATCGTCCTTCCTCTCGGTCGCGATCTCTGAGGTCTTCAGCTCCGCACTCACGGGCCGTTCGAGGGATCGCCCTGCGCTGGCGGAATCGCCTATCCCTCTGGAGGCGACCCTGCCTGTGCTTCCAAGCCGTGGCGGCGAGTCCATGGTCCGGCAGCTCTTCGAGCCCCTTGGCTACGCGGTTACTGTTAATCCTCTTCCCCTGGATGAGCGTTTCCCGGAATGGGGGCCGAGCAGGTACTGCGAACTCCGGCTGCGCGGCACGTTGAAGCTGAAGGATCTTCTGGCCCATCTCAACGTTCTCATTCCAGTCCTTGACGACGAGAAGCACTACTGGGTCGGCGAGGACGAGGTGGAGAAGCTGCTTCGGCGGGGCGGCGAGTGGCTGCCGCTGCATCCGGCGCGCGAAGCCATCGCACGCCGCTACCTGAAACACCGCAAGAGCCTCGCGCGGGAGGCCATCGATCGCCTGGCGTCGAGCGCCGGAGATACAGACGAGGCGCACGAGGATACGGTAATGCCATTGGCGGGGCGCGAAGAGTTGATCGAGAAGGGGATCAGTCTAAACGCGCAACGAATGGCGAAAGTGGCCGGCGAGGTGGCGCTCCTCGGTGCGCAGAGTGTGGCCGATCTGGGTTGCGGCGAGGGGCACCTCATCCGCGCGCTCATGCCGTTGAAGCAGCTCACCCGAATCACTGGCATGGACGTATCGCTTCGATCGCTCGAGCGCGCGGCGGAGCGTCTTCGGCTCGACCAACTGGCGCCGTCCGCTCGCAGCAGGGTGACGCTCATTCACGGGTCTCTGATGTATCGCGATCGCCGCCTTGAGGGGTTGGATGTGGCCACCCTGATCGAGGTGATTGAACACCTCGATTCCGCACGGCTTCGGGCCATGGAGCGTGTGGTGTTCGAGCATGCCCGGCCCCGCGCTGTTGTGGTGACCACACCGAACGCCGAATACAACGTGCTGTTTGAGACGCTTTCCGCCGGCCAGTTCCGGCATCCCGACCATCGTTTCGAGTGGACGAGGCAAGAATTCTTGAAATGGTCTGAAGCCATTGCGGCGCGATTCGGCTACACGGTTCGGTACGACGCCATTGGTGCAGTGGACGAGACCGTTGGCCCCCCGACGCAGATGGCCGTCTTTGAAGCCGCCTGACCCATGGAAATCCAGATCCCCGAACTCGCTCTCGTCGTTCTCATCGGTGCTTCGGGGTCGGGGAAGTCGACGTTTGCGCGCCAGCACTTTAGGACGACCGAGATCGTGTCGTCCGACGCGTGCCGCGGGATGGTTTCCGACGACGAAAATGCTCAGGAAGCCACCAAGGACGCCTTCGAGGTTCTGCACTTCATCGCGGCGCGCCGCCTCCGGGCTGGCCGCCTCACCGTGATCGACGCGACGAGCGTCCAGCCCGAGGCGCGCAAGCCACTGGTTGCGCTCGCCCGTGAGCACCACTGCCTCCCAGTGGCGCTCGTACTCGACATGCCAGAGGCGCTCTGCCGACAGCGCAACGAGGCAAGGCCCGACCGCGACTTCGGCGACCACGTCATCCGCAATCAGGTGTCCCAATTGCGGCGGTCCCTTCGCGGTCTCGAGCGCGAGGGCTTTCGGCATGTGCACGTGTTCCGCTCTCCCGAGGACCTGACCGGCCTCACGATTCGCCGTGAGCCTTTGTGGAACAACAAAAAGGCCGAACGCGGCCCGTTCGACATCATCGGCGATGTACACGGCTGTCTGGCCGAAACACTTGAGCTGATTGGCTTGCTCGGGTATCGCTGCGAAACGGAAGACGGCCACTTCAGGGTTCAACACCCACAGGGACGCAAACTGGTGTTCGTCGGCGATCTCGTCGATCGAGGTCCGGACTCTCCCGAGGTGATTCGCCTGGTGTCCGATCTCGTCGCGGCGGGTCAGGGCTTCTGCGTGGCTGGCAACCACGACGTAAAGCTGTCCCGTGCCCTGCGCGGACGGGACGTGAAGCTATCCCATGGGCTGGCGGAGTCCATGGAGCAGATGAAGCGCCACCCCAATGAGTTCCGTGCCTTCTGCGCCGAATTCCTCGACGGGCTCGTGAGCCATTATGTATTCGACGACGGGCGCCTCGTAGTGGCGCACGCTGGCCTGCGCGAAACAATGCACGGCCGCGGGTCCTCAATGGTGCGCCAGTTCGCCCTGTACGGCGAGACGACCGGAGAGACCGACGAGTACGGGCTGCCGGTGCGCTACAACTGGGCGTCCGAGTACCGCGGCAAGGCAACGGTCGTGTACGGGCACACGCCCGTTCCCGAAGCGCAGTGGCTCAACAACACCATTTGCATCGACACGGGTTGCGTGTTTGGCGGCAGGCTCACCGCCCTGCGGTATCCGGAGCGAGAGCTCGTTGCCGTTGCCGCCAAGCGCATTTACTACGAGCCGCTGCGCCCACTACGCCCAGCCAAGAGTGATGGTCTGACGGCGCAACAGGCGCAGGATGATCTCCTCGATCTGGAGGATGTGGTCGGTAAGCGAATCATCGATACCCGTTTGTGCCGGACGATCACGGTCCGGGAAGAGAACGCGATCGCGGCGCTGGAAGTCATGAGTCGCTTCGCGGCGAACCCCAAGTGGCTGATCTACCTGCCCCCCACCATGTCGCCGAGCGAAACGAGCACGGCGGAAGGCTTCCTCGAACGCCCGGAAGAAGCCCTCGATTATTTCCGTCGCGTGGGCGTGGATAGCGTGGTGTGCGAAGAGAAGCACATGGGCTCGCGGGCTGTCGTCGTCATCGCGCGGGATTCGTCGGTCGCGAGGTCGCGGTTTGGTGTCGACGACGGCGCGCGCGGAATGGTCTACACCCGAACCGGGCGGCGGTTCTTCGCGGACGCCGCCCTCCAGGCGGCGGTGCTAGACCGACTTGGTGAAGCGCTGGAGGGGGTTGGCTTCTGGTCCGAATTCGCTTCAGACTGGTTTTGCCTTGATTGCGAAGTGATGCCTTGGTCAGTCAAGGCCGAGGACTTGCTGCGGACGCAGTACGCGCCCACGGGCGCGGCCGCCACGGCTGCTTTGGGCGCCGCTCATGCCCTGGCAGCTCAGGCGGCGTCACGGGGGCTTGAAGTCGCGGGACTGATTGAATCCCTCAGTGAGCGCGAGACAGCCGCACGACAGTACGTTCAAGCATACCGACGTTACTGCTGGCCTGTTGCGGGCATCAATGACATCCGCGTGGCGCCATTCCACCTGCTTGCGAGCGAGGGCGCCGTCCACGTGGACAAAGACCACGTTTGGCACATGACGATGCTCCACCGTCTGTGTGAAGCCGACCCGTCTCTGCTGAGCGCAACCCCGTTCCTGACCGCGCGATTGGCGGATGAGGCGCAGACTCGCGCTGTCATCGATTGGTGGGAACAACTCACCAGCGCTGGAGGTGAGGGCATGGTGGTCAAGCCAGCTGCATTTGTCCACATGGGCGCGCGGGGGCTCAGCCAGCCCGCGATCAAGTCGCGCGGTCCGGAGTACCTCCGGATCATCTACGGCCCCGAGTACACGCGGCCTGACAATCTCGGCCGCCTGAGGGAACGCAGCGTCGCAAGAAAGCGAAGCCTCGCGATTCGCGAGTTTGCGCTCGGCATCGAGGGACTTGAGCGATTTGTAAGGGGCGAGCCCCTTCGCCGCGTACACGAGTGTGTCTTCGGAGTGCTGGCAATGGAAAGCGAGCCTGTGGACCCGCGGCTGTAGGCGATGGACCGGCATCTTCGGGTGCGACCTGGTCGCGGTTGAACACCCCCCCAACAGCCCCGGGGCGGCATCCCGCAGAGGGTCAGCCCTCACCCTTCCGGAACCTCCGAATCGGTGCGAGTCCATGCGTTGACCGTGGCGCCGCGCCGTGCAGCATCGTCATGGGGCCAGGTGCGGGCGCCTTGCCTTCAGCGTGAGCCGAGCACGCCGCCCCTTTGACGCACCAGCCGGGTGGCGGGCGGGAAATCGGTCGCGCTTCGGGATGCACAGAGCCTTTCCGCGCACTTCAAGGAGAAGACGCCATGAACCCCTTTCGCGTTTCCCTGCCCGCCTCTGTCCTGGCGGCCAGCCTCACGCTGCCCTGTGCCGCCGTTGTTGCCGACGACGACATCGAAGCCCGAATGGTGGCCTGCCCCACCAAGGTGGCCACGGGCATGTGAGGCCCCCGCGGACGCCCCCCCGCCGCGGGGGTGTTGCGCCGCGGCGCCATAACCGCAGCGCTGCGCTACCATCCGCGGCTTTATCGCGGCCCGGCGCGCGCTCTGCGCCGTCCGGGACGCGTCATACCAAGGGGGAAAAGCGCATGAATTCCAAGGGCAAGATCGCCGTCATCACCGGCGCGGGCACGGGCATCGGCAAGTCGGTGGCGCTCGCCTTTCTGGCCGACGGCTACAGCGTGGCGCTGGCGGGCCGGCGCCGTGATGCACTGGAACAGGTGGCGGCGCAGGCGGGCGCTGGAGCCCGGGCGTTGCCCGTGCCAACCGACGTGGCGGATCCGGCTTCGGTGAAGGCACTGTTCGACACGGTGAAGTCCGCCTTCGGCCGGCTGGATGTGCTGTTCAACAACGCCGGGGTGAATGCGCCCGGCATCGCGCTGGAAGACCTCACCTACGAGCAGTGGAAGAACGTGGTGGACATCAACCTCACCGGCGTCTTCCTGTGCACCCAGCAGGCCTTCCGGCTGATGAAGGACCAGGACCCGCGCGGCGGACGCATCATCATCAACGGTTCCATCTCGGCCCACGCGCCTCGCCCCAATTCCGCCCCCTACACCTCCACCAAGCACGCCATCACGGGGCTCACCAAGTCCACCTCGCTTGACGGACGCAAGTACGACATCGCCTGCGGCCAGATCGACATCGGCAACGCCGCCACAGAGATGATCGCCCGCGCCGCCAAGGGCGTACCCCAGGCCAACGGCGAGATCGCCGTGGAGCCGCTCATGGACGTGGACCACGTGGGCCGCGCGGTGCTGCACATGGCCAGCCTGCCGGCCGAGGCCAATGTGCAGTTCATGACCATCATGGCCACGAAGATGCCGTTCGTGGGGCGGGGCTGAGGCCGCCCGCCGCGCCGGAAACACCGGGCGCCCCCGGCGCCCAGCCACGTCTCACTTCAACGGCTTGAAGCGGATGCGGTGGGGCTTGGCGCCCTCCTCGCCCAGCCGCCGGCGCTTGTCGGCTTCGTATTCCTGGTAGTTGCCGTCGAAGAACACCCACTGGGAATCGCCTTCGCAGGCGAGGATGTGAGTGGCGATGCGGTCCAGGAACCAGCGATCGTGGGAGATGCACAGCACGCAGCCCGCGAACTCCAGCAGCGCGTCTTCCAGGGCCCGCAGAGTTTCCACGTCCAGGTCGTTGGAGGGTTCGTCCAGCAGCAGCACGT